>NZ_JBEYFS010000242.1:0-17171 GCF_040634475.1 Streptomyces sp. NPDC007095 | reverse complement strand
AAACGCCCGCGCGCCGCTTACCTCGCCGTGCGCACCGCCTCCCGAGCCGTGCGCCCCCGAGCCGTGCGCCGCGCCCCCAAGGCCTTGCGCATCGGCTTCGAAGTCCGGCGAGTCGGTGCCCGATGCCCCGGCAGCGAAGTCGATCTCGCGCATCACCTGCTTGCGCCGCATCGACCGCCATCCGGCCCAACGGAAACCGGCATCGGTGAGGGGCAGGCCCGTCAGTCGCTCGACGAGCGCGGCCGTGTCCTCGCGCAGCACCACCGTCCGCGCGAGCCGTTGTTCGTCCTTGCCCGGCCCCTCGTCGAGGACCACGGAGGGGACCTCCTGGCGGGCCAGCGCAAGGGCCAGCGTGAGGCCCACGGGCCCCGCGCCGACGATGATCACCGGGTCCACGGCGCGCGGCCCCCTGCCCGGAGCGGCGTCCTGAGGAACGTTCGGGGACAGGCAGTTGGAGCGGGGTGCACGATCACAGAACGTATGCAACCCATTGCCGGTGCTTGCGTCAAGTGACGGGGGCAGTGGTGATCACCCCACTGCCCCCGTTGACGCCGACGCAGGGTGAGGACCCGTCAGATGCTGCCGTCTGCGCCGCCTGCGCCGGTCGACTCCGTGCCCCCGACCGCGGCCGGCGCGAGCACCACGCCCGTCGACTTCTTGCCGCGCCGCAGTCGTCCCTCCAGCCAACTCGCGAAGCTCGTGAGGCTGAAGTTGATCGCGATGTAGATCAGGGCCACCACGGTGAAGCTGGCGATGGTGTTCGCGCCGTAGTACGCGCTCATCGGGCCGACGGAGGCGAGCAGCTCGGGGAAGGTGAGGACCGCGCCGCCGAGCGCGGTGTCCTTCACGATCACGACGAGCTGGCTGACGATCGCCGGCAGCATCGCGGTGACCGCCTGCGGCAGCAGGATGAACCGCATGACCTGGTTCTTGCGCAGACCGACGGCCATGGCCGCCTCTGACTGCCCCTTGGGCAGCGACAGGATGCCCGCGCGGACGATCTCCGCGAGGACCGAGGAGTTGTAGAGCACCAGTCCCGTGAAGACCGCGTAGAGCGGACGGTCGTCCGAGCTGATGTTCGTGTACTCGGAGTACGCGGCGAGAGCGAAGATCATGAGGACCAGCACCGGGATGGCGCGGAAGAACTCCACGATCGCGGCCGCGGGTATTCGGATCCATGCGTGGTCGGAGAGCCGGGCGATGCCGAAGAAGGCGCCGAGCGGCAGGGCGATGACCATGGCCAGGGCCGCGGCCTTCAGGGTGTTCAGCAGTCCCGGCCAGAGGTACGTGCTCCAGGCCTCGCCGTGGACGAAGGGTTTCCACTTCTCCCAGGCGAGCTGGTCCTTGTCGTTGAGGCTGGTGATCACCCACCACAACAGGGCCGCGAAGGCGACCAGGAACAGCGCCGAGTAGAGGATGTTGCGCCGCTTGGCGCGGGGGCCCTGGGCGTCGTACAGGACGGACGTCATCGCTTCACCGCCACCTTCTTGCCCACCCAGCCGAGGAGGAGGCCGGTCGGCAGTGTCAGACACATGAACCCGAAGGCGAAGACGGCGGAGATCGCGATGAGTTGGGCCTCGTTCTCGATCATGGACTTCATCAGGGTGGCCGCTTCGGCGACACCGATCGCGGCCGCCACCGTGGTGTTCTTCGTCAGGGCGATCAGCACGTTCGTCAGTGGGCCGACGACCGAACGGAACGCCTGGGGAAGCACGATCAGGGTGAGGACCTGGGTGAAGTTCAGACCGATGGCGCGGGCCGCTTCCGCCTGCCCGACGGGCACGGTGTTGATGCCGGAGCGCAGCGCCTCGCAGACGAAGGCCGAGGTGTAGGCGATCAGACCGAGCACGGCCAGCCGGAAGTTGATCGTCTCGAACTTGTCCGCGCCGAGACTCACCCCCAGGGTCTGGTTGAGGCCCAGCGAGGTGAACAGGATGATCACGGTCAGCGGGATGTTCCGCACGATGTTCACGTAGGCGGTGCCGAAACCGCGCATGAGAGGCACCGGACCGACCCGCATGGCGGCCAGCAGGGTTCCCCATATCAGGGAGCCGACGGCTGAGAGGACGGTGAGTTTCACCGTCATCCAGAACGCTCCCAGCAGGTCGTAACCTTGAAGAAAGTCGAACACGATTTCCCGCGCTTCCGCGTGTGGTGATGCCCGGGTGCGCCGCCCCCCGAGGGCGGCGCACCGGCGGGCCCGACATCAGCTGACGATGTTGCCGATCTTCGGAGCGGGCTCGTTCTTGTAGTTCGCCGGACCGAAGTTCTTGTCCACGGCCTTCTGCCAGGAACCGTCGGAGACCATCGCCTCGAGAGCCGTGTTGATCTTGGCCTTGAGGTCGCTGCCCTTCTTGACGCCGATGCCGTAGTTCTCGTTGGTCATCTTGAAGCCGCCGAGCTTGAACTTGCCCTTGAAGGCGGCCTGCGAGGCATAGCCGGCGAGGATCGAGTCGTCCGTCGTCAGGGCGTCGATCGCCTTGTTCTGCAGACCCGTCAGGCAGGCCGAGTACGTCGGGTACTGCTGGAGTTGGGCCTTGGGCGCCAGCTTGTCGTGCACGTTCTGCGCCGAGGTCGAACCGGTCACGGAACACAGCTTCTTGCTGTTGAGGTCCGACGGCGACTTGATGGCGGTGTCGTCGGCGCGGATCAGCACGTCCTGGTGGGCGAGCAGGTAAGGGCCGGCGAAGTCGACCTTCGTCTCGCGCTCGGGGGTGATCGAGTAGGAGGCGGCGATGAAGTCGACGTCACCGCGCGAGAGCGCGTTCTCGCGGTCGGCGCTCTTCGTCTCCTTCCACTGGATCTGGTCGGGCTTGTAGCCGAGCTTCCCGGCGACGTACGTGGCGACGTCGACGTCGAAGCCCGCGTAACCCTGCGGGGTCTTCTGGCCGATGCCCGGCTGGTCGAACTTGATACCGACGGTGATCTTCTTGCCGCCGCCGGAGGAGTCGCTGTCCTTCTTGTCGTCCGAACCGCACGCCGTGGCGGTGACGGCGAGGGCGAGTACGACGGCCGAGGCGGCGGTGACCTTACGGAGCTTCATGGTGAACATCCTTTGGGTGGGGAGGAGATGCAGGTCTTCAGGCATGGGCTTCAGCGGTGAACGTCAGTGGTGAACGTCAGTGATGAACGTCGGTTCACGCACGAACTTCAGTGATGACGAAGCGCAGGCCGTCAGTGGTGAAGGATCTTCGACAGGAAGTCCTTGGCGCGGTCGCTGCGGGGATTGCTGAAGAACTGGTCCGGCACGGCCTCTTCGACGATGCGACCGTCGGCCATGAAGACCACCCGGTTGGCAGCCGAACGAGCGAAGCCCATCTCGTGGGTGACGACGATCATCGTCATGCCGTCGCTCGCGAGTTGCTGCATGACCTCCAGGACCTCGTTGATCATCTCGGGGTCGAGTGCCGAGGTCGGCTCGTCGAAGAGCATGACCTTGGGGTCCATCGCCAGCGCCCGCGCGATCGCGACCCGCTGCTGCTGACCGCCCGACAACTGCGCGGGATACTTGTCCGCCTGAGTGCCCACGCCCACCCGGTCGAGCAGTCCGCGGGCCTTCTCCTCGGCCGCCTTCTTGTCGGCCTTGCGGACCTTGATCTGACCCAGCATCACGTTCTCGAGCACCGTCTTGTGCGCGAAGAGGTTGAAGGACTGGAAGACCATGCCCACGTCGGCCCGCAGCCGGGCCAGTGCCTTGCCCTCGTCGGGCAGCGGCTTGCCGTCGATCGTGATGTCGCCCGAATCGATCGTCTCCAGGCGGTTGATGGTGCGGCACAGGGTGGACTTCCCGGACCCGGAGGGCCCGATGACCACGACGACCTCGCCACGTGCGATCGTCAGGTCGATGTCCTGGAGCACGTGCAACGCGCCGAAGTGCTTGTTGACGCTCTTCAGGACGACCAGGTCCTCGGTCGCGGCCACGGCATCCTTGGCCACCGATACTTCGGTCATCGCTCTGGGGCTCCGTCCTCCTCGGTTTCGGTGGACAGTAGTGACCCCGTGCGACCAGCGTCATTACATCTGAGGGGAACTTGAGCATCACGATCCGGTAGCAATCGGACACGTGTCGTAGCAGCTGTTGCGCGACCGCGTACCGGCTGGGTAACGGAAGTCCTCCGCGACCCGAAGCCTCTTGACGCCGTCGTGATCCATCGGCGTGACTTCCTTGGTGCACACGCGTGTGCGCCGCGATCCAACGGGATCGGACCGTACGACCGATGAACCGGAGGGGGCCGGAGTGAGACTGCTGCTCGTCGAGGACGACAACCACGTCGCGGCTGCCCTGTCCGCGGTGCTGGCGCGACACGGCTTCGACGTCACGCACGCCCGCAGCGGTGAGGAGGCCCTGCAGGCGCTGGTTCCGGAAAGCGACGGCTTCGGTGTGGTCCTGCTCGACCTGGGCCTGCCCGACCAGGACGGCTACGAGGTCTGCGGCAAGATCCGCAAACGCACCAGCACTCCGGTGATCATGGTCACCGCCCGCTCCGACGTACGGTCCCGGATCCACGGCCTCAACCTCGGCGCCGACGACTACGTGGTGAAGCCCTACGACACCGGAGAACTGCTCGCCCGTATCCACGCCGTCAGTCGGCGCAGCGTCTCCGACGACGCCGCCGGTTCCGGCGACACCGCGCTGCGGCTCGGGCCGGTCCGCATCGAACTGCCCACCCGCCAGGTCAGCGTCGACGGTTCGGTCGTCCAACTGACCCGCAAGGAGTTCGACCTGCTCGCGCTGCTCGCCCAGCGCCCCGGGGTGGTCTTCCGCCGGGAGCAGATCATCAGCGAGGTGTGGCGCACCAGTTGGGAGGGGACCGGGCGCACCCTGGAGGTGCATGTCGCGTCCCTGCGCTCCAAGCTGCGCATGCCGGCGCTGATCGAGACCGTGCGCGGCGTGGGGTACCGGCTCGTCGCTCCCGCGGCGTAGCGTGCACCGGTGCGCACCCGCCTCCTTCCGCTGCTCATCGTCCTGATGGCAGCCGTGCTGCTCGCGCTCGGCATCCCGCTCGCCGTGAGTGTCGCGGCCGCCGAGCAACAGCGTGTGGTCGTCGACCGCATCGACGACACGGCACGCTTCGCCGCCCTCGCGCAGTTCGTCACCGACCAGCCCGCCGGCGGCTCCCGGGTGGGCACGACGGACGAGCGCGGGGAGACCCTGCGCAAGGAACTCGTCGCGTACTACGAGGTGTACGGCATCCGCGTCGGCGTCTTCTACCGCGACCTCGCCCCCATGGCCAACGCGCCCGAGAACTGGTACGTGGTCGGCAAGGGCGAGGGGCGCGACGCCTTCAACGAGGCGCTCCTGGGCCGCCGCAGCCACGACCCGGAGCAGGTCTGGCCGTGGCAGCGCGACCGGCTCGTCGTCGCGTCGCCGGTCATCCGGGACGGCGACGTCATCGCGGTCGTGGTCACCGACTCGCCCACCGGACAGATGCGTTCGAAGATCCTGCACGGCTGGGTGATCATCGGCGCGGGCGAGGTCGCCGCGATGCTCCTCGCCCTCGGCGCGGCGCTGCGGCTCACCGGCTGGGTACTCAGGCCCGTACGCGTCCTCGACGCCACCACCCACGACATCGCGACCGGGCGGCTGAAGTCGCGGGTCGCGGTCGCGGGCGGTCCGCCGGAACTCAGGCGCCTGGCCCGGTCGTTCAACGAGATGGCGGACAACGTCGAAGACGTCCTGGAGCAGCAGCGCGCCTTCGTCGCCGACGCCTCGCACCAGTTGCGCAACCCGCTCTCGGCGCTGCTGCTGCGCATCGAACTGCTCGCGCTCGAACTGCCGGAGGACAATGAGGAGATCGCGTCGGTCCGCACCGAGGGCAAGCGCCTCGCCGAGGTCCTGGACGACCTGCTCGACCTGGCGCTCGCCGAGCACGCCGAGGCGGACCTGCGGCTGACCGACATCGGTGAGCTGGCGGCCGAGCGCGTCGCGTCCTGGTCACCACTGGCCGACAGCAAGGGCGTACGCCTGACGGGGACCTGCCCGGCCACCACCGCCTGGGCCGACCCGGTCACCCTGTCCAGTGCCCTGGACGCGGTGATCGACAACGCGCTGAAGTTCACGCCCGAGGGCGAGGACGTCGAGGTGACGGTCGCGTCGAACGGCGAGGTCTCGACGGTGGTCGTCACCGACCGCGGTCCGGGCCTCAGCGACGAGGAACTGGCCCGCATCGGCGACCGCTTCTGGCGCAGCGCGGGGCACCAGAACATCAAGGGCTCGGGCCTGGGCCTGTCCATCTCGCGGGTGCTGCTCTCGGCGGGCGGCGGGTCCATCGCGTACGCCCGACACGAGCCGCACGGCCTCGAGGTGACGGTGACGGTGCCGAGGTCGCGGCCCGAGTCGTGAGCGGGGCGGCCACGGCCGCGGGCTGTGGCCGGGAGACGGCCCGCGCTACGGCTTGACCGAGCGGTAGTAGCGCCGGGCGCCCTCGTGCAGGGGCAGCGGATCCGTGTAGATGGCCGTGCGCAGGTCCACCAGCTGGGCCGCGTGCACCTGACGGCCGATGCCGTCGCGGCTGTTGATCACCGTGCGGGTGAGCTCCTCGGTGAGCCGGGCGTCCGAGTCCTCCCGGGTGATCAGGAAGTTCGCCACCGCCAGCGTCTGCACGGACGAGCCCTGCTGGGCCTCGGGGTAGGCGTCGGCGGGCATCACCGCGGACCGGTAGTAGCGGGCTGCGCCGCCCTGCTCGTGCAGTTTCGCGACGAGGTCGCCGGTGATCGGCACCAGCCTGACGGCGAAGCTCTTCGAGAGCTGCTGCACCGCGCTCGTCGGCAGGCCGCCCGACCAGAAGAAGGCGTCGATCTTGTGCTGTTCGAGCAGGTCCGGCATGGTGCCGATGCCGTCCGGAAACGGCTTGATGTCCTTCGCGGAGTCGAGCCCGGCCGCCTGTAGAACATGCTCCGCTATCAGCCGTACCCCGGAGCCGTCCGGCCCCACGGCGACCCTCTTGCCCCGCAGGTCCGCCACCGACTGCACGGACGAGGAACGCGGGACGACCAGGTGCACATAGTCGTCGTACAGCCGGGCGCAGCCGCGCAGTTGGCCGGCTCCCGGCTTGTTCTCCAGGATGTACGTCTCCACCGCGTCGGCCGCCGCGATGGTGAAGTCGGCCTGGCCCGTGGCCACCCGGCGGACGTTCTCCTGCGAGCCGTCGCTGTTCTTCAGCCGGACGTCCAGACGCGGCATGTCCTTGGCGAGCGCGGTCTGCAGCAGCGTGCCGTACTTCTGGTACACCCCGGTCGGGGTGCCCGTGCTGAACGTGATCCTGCCGCCCGGCGACTCCTCGCCCAGCGGCAGCAGCCACCACAACAGCAGCCCGAACACCACGAGCGCGGCGGCCGAGCCGAACAGCGCGCGGCGCCGGTCGATACGGGGGAGTGCCAGGAACATGCGCGCGATCCTGCCAGCCGGGGTGCCGTCCTGACCAGGGCGGGGCCGAGAGGAGGCCGGGGGAGGGCGAGAGGGGGCCGGGACGGGGGGCGAGAGGGGGCCGGGACGGGGGGCGAGAGGGGGCCGGTAGGGGCCCGTAGGGGTGCGACATCGGGCCGGCGGGGGTGGGGCATCGGCTCGGTAGGGTCGGCGGATGCAGACCTCGCCCGACTCCCCGGTCACTTCTTCCCCGTCTCCCGTGCCCTCTCCCGCTTCTGCCTCCCCGGCTTCCCTGGTCCGTGAGTTCCACCTCGCCTTCGGGCTCGACGCGCGCAGCACGCCGACGGAGGTCTCCCCGGCGCTGGCCGCCCACCGCGGTGAACTGCTCGCCGAGGAGGCCGCCGAAGTCGCCGAGGTCTCGGTCTCGGGCCCGCTGGACCGGCTCGCGCACGAGCTGGCCGACGTCGTGTACGTGGCGTACGGCACCGCGCTCGTCCACGGCATCGATCTCGACGCGGTGATCGCCGAGGTCCACCGCTCCAACATGACGAAGCTGGGCCCCGACGGACGCGTCGCCCGCCGGGCCGACGGCAAGGTGCTCAAGGGGGAGCACTACCGGGCGCCGGACGTGTCGGAGGTACTGCGGGGGCAGGGGTGGAGGGACGCGGACGCGTAGGCCCCTCTGCTCGATCGGCCCGGCTCAGTCCCCGACGGCGGTCTGCTGCCGGGCCTCATCCTGCGCCTCGGGCTGTTCCGGTTCCGCCCCCTCGGGCTGTGCCGCGGGGCCCCGGCGCTCGGAGAGGCCGAACCGGGCCGTGAGCCGTTCGGCCAGCGGCTGGGCGTAGCGGGCGGTGAGGGGGCCGAGTACGACCAGGATCAGCACGTACGCCGTGGCCAGCGGGCCGAGTGAGGGCTCGATGCCGGCCGTGACCGCGAGCCCGGCGATGACGATGGAGAACTCGCCGCGTGCGACCAGCGCGCCGCCCGCCCGCCATCGCCCGCCGACGGAGATACCGGCCCGGCGTGCCGCCCAGTACCCGGTGGCGATCTTCGTCAGAGCCGTGACGAGGGCCAGCGCGAGCGCGGGCAGCAGCACCGGCGGGATGCTCGCCGGGTCGGTGTGCAGTCCGAAGAAGACGAAGAAGATCGCCGCGAAGAGGTCCCGCAACGGGCTGAGCAGCGTGTGCGCGCCCTCCGCGACCTCCCCGGACAGGGCGATGCCGACCAGGAACGCCCCGACGGCGGCGGAAACCTGGAGCTGCTGCGCGATGCCCGCGACGAGGATCGTCAGGCCCAGCACGACGAGCAGCAGCTTCTCGGGGTCGTCGCTGGAGACGAAACGGGAGATGACACGGCCGTAGCGGACGGCCACGAACAGGACGAGTCCGGCGGCTCCCAGGGCGATCGCGAGCGTCACACTGCCCGCGGCCAGCCCGACCCCGGCCACCAGCGCCGTGACGATGGGCAGGTAGACCGCCATCGCCAGGTCCTCCAGGACGAGGATGCTGAGGATCACCGGTGTCTCCCGGTTGCCCACCCGCCCCAGGTCGCCCAGCACCTTGGCGATGACACCGGACGAGGAGATCCAGGTGACGCCCGCCAGGACCACGGCGGCCACCGGACCCCAGCCGAGCAGCAGCGCGGCGGCCGCGCCGGGCAGGGCGTTGAGGGTGCAGTCGACCAGGCCCGAGGGGTAGTGGGCCTTGAGGTTGGAGACCAGATCGCTGGCCGTGTACTCCAGGCCGAGCATCAGCAGCAGCAGGATGACGCCGATCTCGGCGCCGGTGGCGACGAACTCCTCGCTCGCGCCGAGCGGGAGCAGCCCGCCCTCGCCGAAGGCGAGACCGGCCAGCAGATACAGCGGGATGGGGGAGAACCGCAGCCGGGCGGCGGCCCGCCCGAGCAGCCCGAGACACAGGATGATGGCGCCGAACTCGATCAGCAGAACAGCAGAGTGCACGCGCTCACTCCCGTCCGAGTATCGCCGCGGCGCCGTCGACGCCTTCGCGGGTGCCGACGACGATCAGGGTGTCCCCGCCCGCCAGCCGGAAGTCCGGGGTCGGCGAGGGGATGGCCTCGGCGCGGCGCAGCACCGCCACCACCGACGCGCCGGTCTCGGTCCGCATCCGGGTCTCGCCCAGCACCCGGCCGTTCCAGTGGGACGTCGCGGCGATCTCGATGCGCTCGGCGATCAGCCCGAGGTCGGTGGTGTAGAGCAGGCTCGGGCTGTGGTGAGAGGGCTTCAGCGCGTTGATCAGCGAGGCCGCCTCGCCGCTCGTCAGCCGCAGCGACTGGGCGCAGGAGTCGGGGTCGTCGGCGCGGTACACGCTCACGGTACGGGCGCCGTCGCGGTGCGCCACCACCGACAGGTGGCGCTGTTCGCGCGTCATGAGGTCGTACTGGACCCCGATGCCTGGCAGTGGCGTCGCCCGAAGGCGTGGCGTGGACATGATCTCCCCTTGTTCGTCGAGTCGCGGTCCTGCGTTCCCGTGCAAAACGGTCATGCTGCCATCCGCCGTACGGTGGCGACATGGGTGTTGGCACGGATGGACACGACCGCTCGACAGGCGCGAAGCTGACCGGGACAGCGGCGTCGCCGCAGCTCGGAAGGGCCGCAGGGGCAGGAAGGGACGGACAGAAGAACGTGTCGCTGTTCCGGCGGATCTTCCTGCTCAATGCCGCGGGCCTGACCGTGGCCACCGTGCTGCTGCTGGGCCCGGTCACCGTGTCGACGCCGATACTGCCGGGCGAGGTGCTGGTCGTCGTCGCGGGGCTCGCGGTGTTGCTCGTCGTCAACGCGCTCGTGCTGCGGATAGGACTGGCCCCGCTGCAACGGCTCGGCCGGGCCATGGCCACCGCCGACCTGCTGCATCCCGGGGCCCGGGCACCCGTGACCGGCCCCGCGGAGGTCGCCGGGCTGATCACCACGTACAACACCATGCTCGACCGGCTGGAGACCGAGCGCGCCACCCGTTCGGCCCGCGCGCTCTGCGCGCAGGAGGGCGAGCGCCGACGCATCTCCCAGGAGCTCCACGACGAGGTGGGCCAGACCCTGACCGCCGTGCTGCTGCAGCTCAAGCGGGTCGCCGACCAGGTGCCCGGGGAGCTGCGGGAGGAGGTACTGCAGGCGCAGGAGGCGACCCGCGGCAGCCTGGACGAGATCCGCCGCATCGCCCGCCGGCTGCGCCCCGGTGTCCTGGAGGAGCTCGGGCTGCACAGCGCGCTGCGGTCGCTGGCGGCCGAGTTCACCACGCACGGCCTGTCCGTACGCCATCACCTCGACGGAGATCTGCCGCCGATGACGGAGGAGACGGAACTCGTGGTCTACCGGGTGGCTCAGGAAGGGCTCACCAACACGGCCCGGCACGCGGGCGCCGATCGCGCCGAACTGCGGTTGCGGCGGGTCGTCGGCGTGGAAGGTGGTGACGGCGTCGAGCTCCTCGTACGGGACAACGGCAAGGGCCCCGGCCGGCTGCGGGAAGGGGCGGGGATCAGCGGTATGCGGGAGCGGGCCCTGCTGATCGGCGCCGCGCTCTCGGTCGGGGCCGGGCCAGGGGTGGGCACCGACGTACGGCTGCGGATCTCGACGAAGACCGGCGCAGCGAAGACCGGCGTACCGCCGCAGCTCCGTGCCGCGACCGCATTCGAGGGAGACCGATGACGTCCGTGCCGCCCGTGTCGTCCGCGTCGTCCATGCCGTCCGTGCCCGACCGGCAGTCCGGCGGGGGTCGGCCCACCCGGGTTCTGCTCGCCGACGACCACACGCTCGTGCGCCGTGGTGTACGGCTCATCCTGGACGGCCAACCGGACCTGAGCGTCGTGGCCGAGGCCGGGGACGGGGCGGAAGCGGTCGCGAGGGCCCGCGACACGGACGTGGACCTCGCCGTCCTCGACATCGCGATGCCCCGGATGACCGGGCTCCAGGCGGCCCGCGAGCTCTCCCGCCGGCTTCCGGACCTGCGCATCCTCATCCTGACGATGTACGACAACGAGCAGTACTTCTTCGAGGCGCTCAAGGCCGGGGCCTGCGGTTACGTGCTGAAGTCGGTCGCCGACCGCGACCTGGTCGAGGCGTGCCGGGCGGCGATGCGCGACGAGCCGTTCATCTATCCCGGCGCCGAGACCGCGCTCGTACGCACCTACCTGGAGCGGATGCGACGCGGCGAGGGACTGCCCGTGCGGACCGTCACCGACCGCGAGGAGGAGGTGCTGAAGCTGGTCGCCGAGGGCCACACGACGAAGGAGATCGCCGAACTGCTCTACATCAGCGCCAAGACCGTGGAGAGCCATCGGGCGAACCTGCTGCAGAAGCTCGGCCTGCGCGACCGCCTCGAACTCACCCGGTACGCGATCAGGGCCGGACTCATCGAACCGTGAAAGGGCCGACCCATGCCCGGGTCGGCCCTCTCGTCGCGGTGCCGGCGGGTCACTTCACCGTCACGAGTACGGTCGGCGAGACGATCTTGCCCGCCATGACCCGGAGCTGCTCCTTGCCCTTGTTGTTGAGCTTGGTGATCAGGGAGTAGCTGCTGCCGTTCTTGAGCACGGTGCTGGACTTCAGAGCGGTCCACTTACCGTTGTGCATGTGCAGCAGTACCACCTTGGTGCCGACCTTCACGCCCTTGGCGCGTCCGGTGAGCGTCACCGACTGCCCGGGGTGCACCTGGGTCTTGCTCACCCTGGCGGTGATCGAGCCGCTGGCCATGCCCATGCCCGTCCTGGTGGGCATGGGCATGCCGGTCCTGGTGGGCATGGGCATGCCGGTCCTGGTGGGCTTGGCAGTGCCGGTGATGTGCGGCCTCGCGGTGCCGGTCATGCTCGGCTTCGGGCTCGGTGAGGCCGCGCTCGGGGACGCGGCGAAGGCGCCCGCCGTCCCGGCCGACAGCAGAGTGACGGAGAGCGCACCGGCGCCGATCGCCTTGGCGCAGCGGCTGCGGAATGTGGAATTCACGTGTGACTCCTGACGTGACGGGGTCCCCCCACAAACGGATCACGCCCATATGGGCGAAATGTTCGCTTTTGAGGTTATCCACGTCATTGCCGAGCCTGCGACCGGACGAAGGCTCCATCCTCGTGCGAAAAGCGTCGAAAACCCCCATCATTCGACAAAAACGCCTGGTCGGCGGGGGTTGCGGAGGGTTATCAAGTTATTACCCAACGTCCACGGTGGTCGCTGGAAGGGGACGGTTCGCCGCACGCCGCGGCCGGCAGCCTGCCGGTCGACGCCGGGGGAGGGTGTTCCGGGGCGAGCCGGTACTCCACCGGGACCACCAGGGGCCGTGGCCCGCAAGGAGCCCCGCGTCGCCTGGCGGTCCTTGGCGGGCTGTCCCCTCACCCGGCGGTCGACCAGTAGGAGTGGGTCGGCGTCACGACGCTGATCACGCACGTCCCGGTTGCCGGTTCGCCGCGGATGACACCCGAGGGGCCAACCGCGGCGAACCGGCGCCGTATCAGCCGTCGATGCGGTGCTGGGTCCAGAACGAGGTCAGGTCCGTGGTCGTGGCAGCCTGGGCGGCCGCCTTGAACTCGGCCGTGGTCGAGACGCCGTACCAGTGCGAAGTGGCGTAATCCTTCAGCAACTTGGCCATGGTGGTGTCACCGAGGACGCGCCGCAGATCGTGCAGGGCGCACTTGCCGTATCCGTAGACGACGGTGGAGTACCGGGACGAGTGGGCGTCCCAGTAGGCCATCGAGTCGGTGATCTTCTCCGCCGTCGAGGCCCAGGAGACGCTGTTCCAGCAGTTCGTGCCGGTACTGCCCAGCGCCAGGTCGGTGGCGTAGTCGGTGAACGCCTCGTCCAGCCACGGGCTGTTGTACTCGTCGTCGCCGACGATCCCGTAGAACCACTGGTGTCCGATCTCATGGGTGAGCGCCGTGGTGGAGACCAGGTCGAGGACGAACCCCGGGTACTCCATGCCGCCGAACCAGAAGTTGTTGTCGATCACGGCGTCCAACTCGCCGTACGGGTAGGCGCCGAAGCGGCCCGCATGGGCGTCCACCGCGGTCTTCGCGGTGGTGAGCATGGACTGTGCGCTGGACGAACTGATCCCCGAGACCGAGTAGATGTTGATCGGGGTGCCCGCCGCCGACGTACCCGAGATCTTGGTGAACGGGCCCGCCGCCCACGCGAAGTCACGGACCTTGGAGGCGGTGGCCGTGGTGACCGTGCGTCCGCTGGAGCCGGGGGTGTCCACCGAGGTGCCCGTGGCCGGGACCAGCAGGGTGGTCGGGTGGTCGAGGGTCACCTTGAAGTCGGCGGCCAGGGAGTAGAACGACTCGCCGTTGTTGGTGTACGGGTCCAGGTGCCAGCCCGAGCCGTCCTTGACGGCGAGGACCGGCAGCGCGTTGCCGATCATGCTGAACGCGCCGTCGTAGCCGAAGCGGTCGGCGCCGCTGGGGACAGTGATCCCCAGGTCGAAGCCGATCGTGGTCGACTGGCCCTGCGCCAGCGGGGCCGGGAGGGCGATCTGCAGAGCGGTGCAGCCGACCGACAGGGCGCCCGCGGTGCCCCCGGTGACGTTGCTGACCGTGATCGGCATCGCGGAGCAGGTGCCGTGATAGTTGTCCCACAGCCTCAGGTACACCTCGCTGAGCGCGGTGGAGGAGGCGTTGGTGAACGTCGCGCTCTCGTGTCCGGTCCAGCCCGTGCCGCTCGTGTTGCTGCTCAGGCTGACGGTGTACGAGGGGGCGGCCGGCGTGCGCGTGGAGTCCGCCGGCGGGGTCGTGCCGCCGGAGGTGTCGAGGGCGATGTCGTCGAGGACGAAGCTCGTCTGGAGGCTGGAGTCCTCGGTCCCGGTGAAGGCGAGGCTCACGGTCTGGCCCGCGAACGCCGACACGTCGAACGACTTCTGTACGTAGCCGGTGGCCTTGTTGAGGTTCGAGTACGTCGCCAGTGTCGTACTGCCGATCTTCGCCGTCAGCTTGTCGTACGCGGTCGACGAGGTCGTCTCGGCGGTGTCGATGTGCAGCCAGAAGGTGAGCGTGGCGCTGCTGCACCCGGACGGGATCGTGACGCTCTGCGAGAGGGTGTCGGTGTGTGTGCTGCCGACACCGTTCAGCCAGGCGAAGCTGGTGCCGCCGTGGGCGCTCTGACCGGAACGGCTGGTGATCACGGTCGACGACGACTGGGTCCAGGGCGAAGTCCCGCCCTCGAAACCACCGTTGGTGACCACCTGGGCCGGAGTGCATGCGGCGGCCAGTGGTGCGGTGGGCGGCGCGGCTGCCGCCGGGGTGACGGGGAGCAGGGCGGCGGCCAACGCGGCGATGCCCAGTGCGCTCGCGGCGAGGGCCTTGTGGGGGGTCGGTCTCACACGAAACTCCTTTGAGGCGGCCGGGATTCCGGCCTGCTCGGTGGCCGCCCTGACGGCCTGGGTGCGCCGGGGGCAGCCGGGGGCTGTGCGCATCGCTTGCGCGATCGCTGGGGTGAGATTTCCGTTGCGTCTCCCTGTGGTCAGGGCGACGGCTGCGGGAAGCCTGGCAGATTTGACCGGGGCATGCCATCAGTGGCGGGTAAAAGTGTTCGCTGACCTCAAGCGTTCGGGCTCCGGCTGCGGCCGTGGCCGGTACGAGTCGGTCGAACTCGGTGATCAGTGGTCCGGGAGCGCGGCGTGCGGGCCGAGCTGCCGGGTGCAGGCGTCCCGGGCCGGGGCGGACAGCAGGTCGCCCGCTCCGGCCAGCAGCCGGTACAGGGCCGGGCCGTACCGCTCGGCCAGTTCCTCGTTGTGGGCCAGTACGTCGAGTTCGTTGGCGGCGGTGATCTCCAAGAAGGCTCGCAGGTCGTCGTCCGTGGGAATGTGCTCGCGGCCGGTGAAGCGATCACGGAAGACCACGGGCCGATCGCGCCCGATACGGGGGAGGACGGCGCCGCGGTCGCAACTCGCGTACAGGTACACCAGCGCCTCGGCCCGGTCACCGATCAGCTCCGCCAGCATCGCCCGCTCGGCGACCGGCAGCAGGTACGGGTCGAAGCCGTCGGTCCCGTACGCGGCATGGCACAGCCCCGCCGCCTGGACCGCGGGGTCGCCGCCCCAGTCGGCCAGGAGCCGCCGGACACGGCCGAGATGCTCCAGCAGCGTGCCGCCCGGGTGCGGCATCTCGGCGGTTCCCCGCGCACGCAGGAAGGCTTCGGCACGCGACCACCGGGATGCCTCACCGTCGCCGGTTGCTTCGGGTACTCCCGGCACTTCTGGTACTTCGGTCACTTCAGCCCCCTCGGGATGGGGATTCAACGTCTCGGCAGGCCACTGAGAGACTCCCACCATGGAGACGACTGCGGGGGCGGACCGGATACGGCCGGGGCGGGCGCTGCCCGGGAAGGGGTCGGGCCGAGGTCCGGACCGTTCCATGGAATGGGTGCTGCGCTCCGCGGAGCAGGCGGATGTCGAGGTGATCGCCGAGCTGCGGGCGACGGTGATGCGCCCGGACCTGGAGCGGCTGGGCCGGTTCGACGAGCGCCGGGTCCGCCGGCGGCTGCGGGAATCCTTCTCCCCGGGGCACACGTCGGTCGTCATCGCCGACGGCGACTTCGCGGGCTGCGTCACGCTGAGGCCGGCCGAGGACGGGCTGTGGCTGGAGCACTTCTATCTCGTCCCGGGCTTGCAGGGCCGGGGGCTCGGTTCGGCCGTCCTGAGCACCCTGCTGGAGCGCACCGACGCCGACGGCATGCCCGTCCGTCTGAATGTTCTGCAGGGCAGCGCCGCCCGGCGACTGTACGAGCGCCACGGGTTCACCGTGGAGGTTCAGGACCCGATCGACGTCTTCATGGTGCGACGACCGGGTGCGGGCATCCTCGGCCCGTGAGGGAAGAGGCCCGTGAGGGAAGGGGTCCGTGCTGGAAGAGGTCTGCTCCTAGTGCCGCAACAGGCAACGTTCGCCCCGTCGCGACGCCCGGCACGCACTCTCGCCGCACCGGCCGAAAGCCCAAGTACGCCCAGTACGAGGACTTCCGGCCGGCACGCCGAGAGCACGCACCGGACGCCGCTCCTTGACGGGCAAACGTTGCCTGCCGCGGCACTAGCTAGGCCCTGTCGTCAAATTCCCGTCCGCCCCGCGACGCCATGCACGCACTCTCACCGCACCAGGCACAGACCCAAGTACGTCCAGTACGAGGGCCTGTGCCCGGCACGCCGAGAGCACGCACCTGCCGCCGCAGGACCCGCCCTCCGGGCGGACGACGGGAATTTGACGACAGGACCTAGGCCGCGTTGCGCCAGACCTTCACGTCCAAGGTGGCGTACGTCGTCCCGGACGAACCCCGATACGTCACGAGCCCCACGTGCCCCGTCCCGCTCACCACGCACATCTGCTGGCCGACGGTGAGGTCCTTGACCCAGATGTAGCTCTTGTAGCCGGTCGCCGCCTTGCACGCGTCCAGGCTCCCCAGCCGCCCCACGGGCAGCAGGGCGAGAGAGCTGCCGGAGTCGGTGCCGGGGGCGAGGACCGCCCCCGAGGAGTAGACGGCGTACGTCAGATCCTCGTCGGAGGTCCCGGTGTCCGCCTTGGACCGCACCGGAGTGTCCGCGAGATACAGGTCGTGGCTCGCGGTCATCCGGATCCCGGCGTACGTCACCGATACGGGGGCCGTCGGAGCCGCGGGCTTGCTGGACGCGGCGGTCGGGGGAGCCGAAGTCGCGGTCCGCGTGGGCGTCGGGGGCCCCGAAGGGCTGGGCGGCAGAGCGGACCCGGACGTCTTGGGCTTCTTCGAGGCCCGGGGGGACGGGGAGCCGGACGCCGACGGCGAAGCCTCGGCGGCCGTGGCCGACTGCGACGCGGCCACGTCCTGCGCCCGCCTGTCGTTCTTGTCGCC
>NZ_JBEYFS010000241.1:0-17175 GCF_040634475.1 Streptomyces sp. NPDC007095 | reverse complement strand
GGCCCGGCCGCGACGGCCTTCTGGACGCTCGGCGGGAGGAGGGAGAGTGCCGCGGCACCGCCCAGCGCACCCGCGGCCGAACCCAGGAGTCTACGACGTGTCAACTCTGCCATTGCTGCCCCTTCTTGAGACTTCGCCAGCTCTCCGGAGTCGAACTGCGGCCCGCACGGGGGCGGCCCGCCGCTTCACTCTCCAAGGGGCGAACGAGGGTTGGCAGGGGCGTGCGATGAAATCGTGGCCAACGTGCGGAAAGGGGTTGGCCAAGTCATGACCCGGGTTGCCGGGGAGTTGCCCGGCCGTTGCCCACGCTTGGCCCGAAGCCGTAGGCTCGACACATACCTCTGACTGAGTCAACTATCAGGTCCGAGCAAGCAAAGCCGCCGAGCCGGACCCGAACAACCGGCGCCGATCATCCGGGGTTGAGTGATCATGACCGTCCAGGACATCCGCTCCTTCAACCGCTTCTACACGAACGTCATCGGCGCCCTCGACTACGGTCGCCACCTCTACGCCCCCTACACCCTCACCGAGTCCCGCGTGCTGTACGAGCTCGCCCACTCCCCCCGCACCGACGCGGCCGACCTCCGCACCGAACTGTCCCTGGATGCCGGTTACTTGAGCCGCATCCTGAACAAGTTCGAGCAGGACGGCCTGATCGAGCGGACACCCTCGGAGCGGGACCCCCGGCGGCGCCGCATCACGCTCACGGCACAGGGCAGGGGGACGGCGGCCCTGCTGGACGAGCGCTCACGGGAATCGGTGGGGGCGCTCCTGGCGACCGTTCCGGCCGACGAACGCCCCCGGCTCGCCGCGGCGATGCACACCGTGCGCACGCTGCTCTCCTCCGGGCGCCCACCCCGCCGCGAGGATGTCGTCCTGCGCGACCCCGGCCCCGGCGACCTCGGCTGGATCGTGCAGCGCAACGCCGCGCTGTACGCCGCCGAGTACGGCTGGAACACCGACTACGAGGGACTGGTCGCCCGGATCGTGGCGGACTTCGCCGAGGACCACGATCCGCACCTGGAGCGGGTGTGGATCGCCGATCTGGACGGCCGGCCGGTGGGCTGCGTGATGTGCGTACGCGACGACGCGCCCGGGACCGCCCGCCTCCGCCTCCTGCTCGTCGAGCCCGACGCGCGCGGGCTGCGCATCGGCGACCGGCTGGTCGAGGCCGTCATCGACTTCGCGCGGGACGGCGGCTACCGGGACCTGGTCCTGTGGACCAACGACGTGCTCTCCGCCGCCCGCCGCATCTACCAGCGCCACGGTTTCGTCCTCGTCGCCGAGAAACCTCACCGCTCGTTCGGAGCGGACCTGACCGGCCAGGACTGGCGGTTGGATCTGCACCCCCCGCAGGAATGACCCGTCGGGCTCACACGGGTTTCCAGGTGCCGCCGTCGAGCCGGTAGACGGTCACCGCCTGGGACACGGCATCGCCGTTCGCGTCGAACCCGACCTTTCCCATCACCCCGTCGACGTCGACGTTCTGGACCGACGCCCGCAGGCTCTCGCGCTTGGTCGAGGGAACGGTGTCGCCGAGGGGGCTGACGTGGACGAACTCGAAGGCATGGATCAGGGCCAGGGTCGCGTCATAGGCATCGCCGCCGTACGGGCCGTAGAGAGTCTTGTAGCCCGCCTCCTTGTAGTCCTCGATAAAGGTCCTGGCCGAGTTCCCACGGCGTTGCTGAGCACCTCGTTGATCAGTTCCAGGCCGCCGCCCATGGTGCCCGGTCGTTCCTGACGGTCCCGCGGGGAAAGGCTCGCCCCCGCCGTGTCCGGATCCCGCATCAGCCGGCGCTGCAGTGCGCGAAGCCGTCTCCCGTCGTCTTCGAGCACTTCGATATCACGTCGCACGCTTCCCCCGCACGCCGGCGATTTCGGCATCTTGGCGACACAAAGGGCACGTCGTGGTGCTTGTGGAAAAGGACCTCCCGAACCAACCACAACCGATTTTCCTTTCGACTCTCCTTTTGATCGGCAACGGCCGACATCGGCACGCGAGTAGGGTCCGTGCGCATGAAGCTGGCATTTTCCACGCTCGGCGTACCCGGGCTCCCCATCCCCGACGTCGTACGACTCGCCGCCGCGCACGGCTACCACGGCGTGGAGCTGCGCGCGCATCCCGAGGAGCCGGTGCACCCCGGGATCGGGGCGGCAGAACGGGCCGAGGTGGTCGCCGAGTTCCAGGCGGGCGGTATCGAGATCCTGGGCGTGGCGGGCTACGCGCGGGTGGCGGCGCCGGGCGACGACGACACCGTCATCGCCGAGATCAAGGAGCTCCTCGACCTCGCCCACGACCTGGGCGCCCCGTTCGTACGCGTCTTTCCGGGCGCGAGTTCCGAGCAGGGCGTCGAGGAGGCGGACGCGACGGCGGCACGGCGGCTCGGCACGGCGGCGGAGTACGCCGCCGACCTGGGCGTACGGATCCTGCTGGAGACCCATGACTCGCACCGCACCGGCGCGGACGCGATCAGGATCCTGGGCCTGGTCGGCCACCACCACGTGGGCTCGCTGTGGGACGTCATGCACACCTGGCTCGGCGGCGAGGAGCCGGCGGAGACCTACGCGGCCCTGTGCACCTACCTCGGCTACCTCCAGGTCAAGGACATCGCCTCCGCCGAGGACACCGCCCCGCTCCCCCTCGGCGCGGGCGTCCTGCCGCTCGCCGACTGTGTGGAACTCCTCTCCCGGGAGGGCTGGGACGGCTGGCTGTGCTGGGAGTACGAGAAGCGGTGGTACGAGGGGGTCGCGCCGCTTCCTGAGCTGCTGGGGCCGGGTCGGGAGCACCTCGGGCGCCTGCTGAACGACTCCGCCTAGGACCGGTTCCGGGGACACGCGCACCCGCCCGGGCCGGCTTCCCACGGCTCGCCTCCCCTCGCCGACGGGCTATCGTGGACGCCATGTCGGCACCGGAACTGATCCGTATCGTCTCCCGCGACTCGCCCATGGCCCTGGCCCAAGTGGAGCGAGTCCGGGCCGAGTTGGGCGCGCTCCATCCGCGCATCCGCACCGAGGTCGTGCCCGTGAAGACGACCGGTGACAAGTGGATGGGCGACCTCGCCAAGGTCGAGGGGAAGGGCGCGTTCACCAAGGAGGTCGACGCGGCGCTGCTGGCCGGTGAGGCCGATCTCGCGGTGCACTGCGTGAAGGACATTCCCGCGGACCGTCCCCTCCCGGCAGGGACGATGTTCGCCGCGTTCCTGGCGCGGGACGACATCCGGGACGCTCTCGTGCACCCGGACGGGCTCACGCTGGACGAGTTGCCGCAGGGGACGCGGATCGGTACCTCGTCCGTACGGCGGGGCGCTCAGCTGGCCGCCTCGCACCCGCACTTGGAGTGCGTGCCGTTCCGGGGGAACGCCAACCGGCGGCTGGAGAAGCTGGCGGCGGGGGAGGCGGACGCGCTGCTGCTGGCGGTGTCGGGGCTGGAGCGGATCGGCCGGGCGGACGTGATCACGGAGATCCTGTCGCCCGAGACGATGATGCCGCCGATCGGGGCGGGCATCCTGGCCCTCCAGTGCCGGGAGGGCGACACCGAGGTGATCGAGACGATCAGCGACCTCGGCGACCCGAACACGCACCGCGAGGCCACGGCGGAGCGGATGTTCCTGCACGTCCTCCAGGGCCACTGCAACTCACCGATCGCCGGTTTCGCGAAGGCCCACCGCAGTGGCGAACTGTCCCTGCGCGCCTGCGTGTTCACCCCGGACGGCAAGACCGTGCTGAACGCGCACGAGTGGGCGGGCCGCCTCGACGCCGCGACGCTCGGCACGTCGGTCGCCGTCGCCCTGTTGCGCCAGGGCGCCCGCGAACTGATCGACGACATCCCCCACTGATCCCCCTGCCGATCACCTCACTGATCACCCCAGCGGGCGGGCCCAGGCGGCGAAGGTCTCGTGGAAGGCGGGGAACGTCTTCCGTACGCAGCCGGGGTCGTCGAAAGAGACGCCGCCCGGCGCGCGGAGTCCGGTCACCGCGAAGGACATGACGATGCGGTGGTCACCGTACGTCTTGATCTCCGCGCCCGGCACGGGATCCGCACCGGGGTGGATCTCGATCCAGTCGGCCCCGGTCTCCACCCGCGCGCCCAGCCGCCGGAGGTTCTCCGCGCAGGCGTCCAGGCGGTCGCACTCCTTCACACGCGTGTTGGCGACGTCCTCGATGCGGACCGGGCCCGAGGCGAAGGGCGCGATCGCGGCCAGCGTCGGCATGGTGTCGGAGATGTCCCGCATGTTGACCGTGAGGCCGCGCAGTTCGCCGGTGCCGGCGACCGTCGTCCCGCCGGAGCCGACCTCCACCCGCGCCCCCATCCGCCGCAGTACGTCGACGAAGCCCAGGTCGCCCTGGAGGGCGCCGGTGCCCAGGCCCGGAACCGTCACCTCGCGGCCCGTCACGGCGGCCGCGGCGAAGAAGTAGCTCGCGGTGGAGGCGTCGGGCTCGACGGCGTAGGTGGTGGCGCGGTAGCCGCCGGGCGAGACCACGAACACCTCGCCCTCCCGGCGCACGGACGCGCCGAACGTCCGCATCATCGCGAGCGTGATCTCGACGTACGGCGCCGAGACCAGGTCCGTGACAGTGATGCGCAGGCCCTTGCGGGTCAGCGGGCCGAGCAACAGGAGGGCGGTCAGGTACTGGGAGGACTGGCCCGCGTCGAGCGTCACGTCACCGCCCTCCACGCCGGCCGCCGCGATCCGCAGCGGGTGGCGGCCCTCCGCCTCCTCGTGCCGCAGGTCGACGCCGAGGTCGCGCAGGGCGCGGGTGAGAGGGAGCAGCGGGCGGCGGCGCATCTGCGGGGAGGCGTCGAAGCGATAGGTGCCGTGCCCGGCGGCGGCGAGGGTCGGCAGAAAGCGGGCGGTGGTCGCGCCGTCGCGGCAGTACACGTCGGCGTCGGTGGCCGCCGGGCCCTGGGGGCGGCCGTCGATCTGCCAGATGTGCGGGGTGCGGCCGACGCGGTAGCCGAGCCGGGTCAGGCCCTCCGTGAAACCTTCCGTGTCGTCCGACCGGAGCGGCCGTACGAGGGTGGTGACCCCGTCGGCCGCCGCCGCCAGGAAGAGCGCACGCGCGGTGATGGACTTGGAACCGGGGATGTCGACGACGGCCATGTCCTCATGCTGGCTCCCCGACCCGCTCCGGCGCGGGAGCGTCCGCCAAATGGACCTGTCTGCGCGAGCCCGGCGTCGGACCGTCCCACCCATTCGCCCCACCCGCACCAATTCCGCGAACCGGCGGAAACCGGGGAACCCCGACCCGCACCGGTTCGTCCAATCCGCATGCTGCCGGATGAGTCTCCGCAGAGCGGTGTCGGCCTCGCTGCTGGCTGCGAACGCTGACCACCCTCTCCGCCGCCTGCGGCCGGCAGCACGCCGTCACCGGCGCGCCCCCCTCCAACTGCGCCGGTGACGGCCCCTCCCCGGGATACTGTGCACACCCTTGACTGGAAGAAACTTCCCGGATATTCGTGACTCCTCGGAAGTTTCCTTCATGAGGGAGGAGCGCACGTGGGGCCATCGAGATCTTCCAGACCGTCCAGACGTACCGTTCTCGCCGCCACCGCCGGGACCACCGCGGCCCTGACCTTGAGCACCACCTCCGTCCGGGCGGCCGAGGACCGACCTGGCGAATCGTCACTCCGATCTCTCGTCTCCCGTATGACGCTGGAGGAGAAGGTCGGCCAGCTCTTCGTGATGCGGGTGTACGGCCACTCGGCCACCGCACCCGACCAGGCCGACATCGACGCCAACCTGGAGGAGCTCGGCGTCAGGACGGCCGCCGAGCTGATCGCCAGGTACCGCGTCGGCGGGATCATCTACTTCACCTGGACGCACAACACCCGCGACCCGCACCAGATCGCAGCCCTCTCGAACGGCATCCAGAAGGTCTCCCTCGACCAGCCGCGCGGGCTGCCCGTCCTCATCTCCACCGACCAGGAGTACGGAGCGGTGGCCCGGGTGGGCAAGCCCGCGACGCTGTTCCCGGGCGCGATGGCGCTGGGCGCCGGCGGCTCGCGGGAGGACGCCCGCACGGTCGGGCGCCTCGGTGGCGCCGAGCTGCGCGCCCTCGGCATCCGGCAGGACTACTCCCCGGTCGCCGACGTGAACGTCAACCCGGCCAACCCGGTCATCGGCGTACGCTCCTTCGGCGCCGATCCGGACGCCGTGGCCGGGCTGGTGACGGCCGAGGTGAAGGGCTACCAGAGCGCCGGAGTCGCGGCCACGGCGAAGCACTTCCCGGGGCACGGGGACACCGCCGTCGACAGCCACTTCGGCTTCCCCGTCATCACGCACAGCCGCGAGCTGTGGTCGGCCCTCGACGCCGTGCCCTTCCGGGCCGCCATCCGCGCCGGCATCGACTCGGTCATGACCGCCCACATCATGGTCCCGGCCCTCGACCCGTCCGGGGACCCCGCGACGCTCTCCCGCCCCATCCTCACCGGCATCCTGCGCGAGGAACTCGGCTACGACGGGCTCGTGGTGACCGACTCGCTCGGCATGGAGGGCGTCCGGACGAAGTACGGCGACGACCGCGTCCCCGTACTGGCACTCAAGGCCGGTGTCGACCAGCTCCTCAACCCGCCGTCCATCGACGTGGCCTGGCACGCGGTCCTGAACGCCGTGCACGGCGGCGAGCTCACCGAGGCCCGCCTCGACGAGTCCGTCCTGCGCGTCCTGCGCCTCAAGACCAAGCTGGGCCTGCTGGAGAACCCGTACGTCAGCGACACCGGCGTCGACCACACGGTCGGCACCGCCGCGCACCGCAGGGCGGCCGACCGGATCGCCGAGCGCACGACGACACTGCTGGTCAACGAGGAGCGCCTGCTCCCGCTCTCACGCCGGCGCACCCCGCGCGTCCTCGTCGTGGGCGCCGATCCCGCCTCGCCGTCGGGTACCGACGGACCGCCCACGACCGTCCTCGCGACCGCCCTCACCGAGCTGGGTTTCACGGCGACGGCACTGTCCACCGGAACGGCGCCCTCCGCGGAGGGCATCGACAACGCGGTGGCTGCGGCCGGGGGCGTGGACGCGGTCGTCGTCGGCACGTACAACGTGACGGCGACCGGGTCCCAGAAGACCCTCGTCGAACGACTCGTCGCCACCGGCGTCCCGGTGGTCGCGATCGCGATCCGCAACCCGTACGACGTGGCTCAACTCCCTGACGTGCACGCTTACTTGGCTACCTACTCCTGGACGGACGTGGAACTGCGCGCCGCCGCCCGAGTGATCGCGGGCAGCGCGAGGCCCCGCGGGAGGCTACCGGTGGCGGTGCAGCGGGCGGACGACCCGGCGAAGGCGCTCTATCCGATCGGGTACGGATTGACGTACTAGGTCCGGTATGGGCCGACGTACCGCCCCGGGTGGGGAATGGCGTACACGCCCTACGCCGCACACCCGGCGCACCACCCCCAAAGGACGCAAAGCACCCCGGATGTCTGGCGTGTGCCCGTCGCGACGGGTCACGCTGGGCGGGGGTATCGGGGGGAATCCATGCGAGCCAGCTCGTCGGGTCGGCGTTCCGTTGGGGTGCTCTGCGCGCTGCTGCTGGCCGTCGCCGCGCTCGCGGGATGCGACCGCTGGTCGGACTCGGGGAGCGCCGAGCCCAGCCCGGGGACGACGTCGACGCAGCCCTCCGGCTACGGGGCGGTGTTCCTCGCGGTCGACGAGTGCAGTTCCTTCGGGACGACCAGCTTCACCGAGGTGCCCTGCAGCAGCGAACGGGCCGCCGCGCGAGTGATCGCCCGTTACGACGGCAAGGTGGCCGACGGGCCGCTGTGTCCCGCGACCACGGACTTCGTGCTGCACATCAGTGAGACCCGGCCCGCCTCGGACGAGAACGGCGACGGGGTCGTCCCCCAGGGTTACGCCTGTATGCGCAAGCTGGAGGCCCCGCACCCCGGCGATCCGGGCGGGGGCGGCGGTCCCCGCACCATCGTCGGCGACTGCGTCTACAGCTCCGGCGACGGGCAGGTGCGGGAGACCGCGTGCGACGGCAAGGGCAAGAAGCCCCCGGAGTACAAGGTGACGTCGGCGGTCCTCGACCGCGCCGAGTGCCCGTCGTCCACGGCCCTCTACGTCCAACTGGGCGGCAGCAGACCGGTGGGCTGCGCCCGCCCGGTGTAGCCGAGGGGCGGACGCAGCCGGTGGGTCGTATTGCGGCCGGCGAACCGGGTTACGGTCGCAGTGCGGGCTCGCGCTCGATGTCGCGCCGGTCCAAACCCTATGGGAAGGCGGTGCCTCGGCCGACTCGGCACTCGGCCGGTTCAGCACTCGGCCGACTCGGCACTCGGCCGGTTCAGCACTCGGCCGACTCGGCACTCGGCCGGTTCAGCACTCGACCGGTTCAGCGCTCGACCGGTTCAGCAGAGGATCCAGCTCGAGCTCACCGAACCCGAGCCGACCGAGCCCTTGACGCGGACGCAGCGGTGGCCCGCGTGGACGGTCACCGGGCCGGCGTGGTGCGAGAAGCTGCCCTGGTCGACCACGGGCCGGCTGCCGCGCGCCTGCACGCTGACGGACATCGTCCGTTTGTGCGACTGCTGATCCTTCGGGACGGTCATCGCGCAGACATAGCCGTCGCGCTTGTAGATCTGGACGGAGCCGGTCGAGAAGCTGAGCGTTCTGACCTTGCGACCCGAGCAGTACGAGTCGGCGGCCTGCGCGCTGCCCGGGCTCATCAACGCCATCAGCCCGGCCGCGGTCAACACCGCAAGGCCCAGCGCCAGGCGCCGGCGTGTCGCACCATCACGGTCCACTGTCGTCCTCCCCCGGCCATTCAGCGTACTGGTGTACGGACGCAGGACGTACATCGGATGGTTGCCTTCGCCCGAGAGAGGTTTTCTTCCGCGTTTGGGGCAACCACACCCCTTTGTTCGGTGTCCAACCGGTCAGAAAACCGAACGAAAGGTACTCATCCATGTCCCGCACGTCACGTTCACGTACGGCCGCCGGCGCGCTCGTCGCCGCGGCGCTCCTCGCCACGGCGGGTGCCTCCGTGCCCGCGTTCGCCGGCTCCAGCGCGCCCCCGCCCGCCCGCAGCGGCGCCAACGGCCCCGCCTACGACCGGGTGGCGAACTTCTACGGCGCCTACATCGACGCGGTCACCGACGAGGGAAGCGGTCACCTCGGCTCCCAGCTGCGCAGCTTCTACCTGACCAAGGATCTCCGCACCCGCCTGGCCAAGTGGGAGAGCCGCGAGCACGCCGACGGGGTGCTGCGCGCGCAGGACGTGCCGCGGGCGTGGAAGGTGACGGCGGGAGACAGCGGCGCGGGCCACACCTGGTCGACGGTGCGCCTCACCTGGGGCTCCGCCCAGCACCCCACGTACACCTATCTGACCGTGCAGTCGGACCTGGCCACGAAGAAGATCTCCGACATCAAGGCGAAGAGCTGAGAGGTCCGGGGCACGCTCCCTCTCAGGCTGTCGAGGGAACTCACGCCGATGAGGGAACCGGCTCTTCCTCCTCCGGGGCTCCGACGAACGTCCTCCACAACTCCGCGTAGTGGCCGCCCTGTTGGAGGAGTTCGTCGTGGGTGCCGTCCTCGGCGACGCGGCCACGGTCCATGACCACGACCCGGTCGGCGCGGGCGGCCGTCGTCAGGCGGTGGGCGACGACGAGGGTCGTACGGCGTCCGGCGAGGCGGTCGGTGGCCTGGTTGACCAGGGCCTCCGTCGCCAGGTCCAGCGCCGCCGTCGCCTCGTCGAGGAGCAGCACGTCCGGGTCCACGAGTTCGGCGCGGGCCAGCGCGATCAGCTGGCGCTGGCCCGCGGAGAGGTTGCGGCCGCGCTCGGCGACCTCGTGGAGGTAGCCGCCGTCCAGCGTGGCGATCATGTCGTGGGCGCCGACCGCACGGGCCGCGGCCTCCACCTCGGCATCGGTGGCGTCGGGGCGCCCGTAGGCGATGGCGTCCCGGACGGTCCCCTGGAAGAGGTACGCCTCCTGCGGGACGACGCCGAGCCGGTGCCGGTACGAGGTCAGGTCGAGCGAGCGCAGATCCGTGCCGTCGACCGTCACCCGCCCGCCCGTCGGGTCGTAGAACCGGGCGACCAGCTTCACCAGTGTGGACTTGCCCGCGCCGGTCTCGCCGACGAAGGCGACGGTCTGTCCGGCGGGGATGCTCAGCGAGATACCGCTGAGCGCCGCCTCCGCGTCTGTCTCGGCGGCGGAGCCGTACGCGAAGTCGACGTCCTCGAAGGCGATGTCGCCCCGCAGGGAGAGGACGTCCAGCGGTGCCTCGGCGGCCTTCGTCGAGGTCGGCTCCTGGAGCAGTTCCTGGATGCGGCCCAGCGAGACCGTGGCCTGCTGGTAGCCGTCGAAGACCTGCGAGAGCTGCTGCACGGGCGCGAAGAACAGGTCGATGTAGAGGAGGTAGGCGACCAGCGCGCCCGTCGTGAGGGTGCCGGCGTCCACCCGGTGCGCGCCCACGATCAGCACCGCGGCCGACGCGACCGACGCCAGCAGCTGGACGAACGGGAAGTAGATCGATATCAGCCACTGACCGCGGATGCGCGCCCTGCGGTAGCTGTCGCTGCCCTCCGCGAACCGCTGCCCGCCCGAGCGCTCGCGCCGGAACGCCTGCAGGATCAGCAGTCCGGAGACCGACTCCTGGAGGTCGGCGTTGACCGCCGACACCCGCTCGCGGGCGAGTTCGTACGCCTTCACGCTCGCCCGGCGGAAGAAGAAGGTACCGACGACCAGCGGCGGAAGGGTGATGAAGACGACCAGCGCGAGCTGGACGTCGATCACCAGCAGCACGCCCATGATGCCGAAGAAGGTGACGGCCGAGACGAACGCGGTGACCAGGCCCGTCTGGAGGAACGTCGACAGCGCGTCGACGTCCGTCGTCATCCGGGTCATGATCCGGCCGGTCAGCTCCCGCTCGTAGTAGTCGAGCCCGAGGCGCTGGAGCTGCGCGAAGATCTTCAGGCGGAGGGAGTAGAGGACCCGCTCGCCGGTCCGGCCCGTCATCCGGGTCTCGCCGATCTGCGCGGCCCACTGGACGAGCACGGTGACCAGCGCCAGCGCGGCGGCGGCCCACACCGCACCGATGGCCATCCGGGTGACGCCCTGGTCGATGCCGTGCCGGATCAGCACCGGCAGCAGCAGACTCATCCCCGCGTCCACGGCCACGAGACCCAGGCTGACGAGCAGCGGGAGACCGAAGCCGCGCAGCAGCCTGCGCAGCCCGTACGACTCCTCGGGCCTGACCGCACGCGCCTCGTCGATGCCGGGGGCGTCGGTGGCCGGGGGCAGCGCCTCGACCAGGGTGAGGAGTTCGGGCGTGGCGGGCATGCCGGACAGGGCGTTGTCCTTGGGCTCCCGGTCGCCGGTCCACAGATGGGGAGTGACCCCGCGCTCGGCGTCGAACTCGGCGTCCAGCTCGTCCCGTACGGAGGTGTCCTCCTGGGGCACGGCGGGCTGGGCGTGTCCGGGCGAGACGCCGCCCAGCTCGTCCGGGTCGGTCAGGAGGCGGCGGTACAGCGGGGAGCGCTGCTGGAGTTCCTCGTGGGTGCCGATGTCGGCGAGGCTGCCGCCGTCGAGGACGGCGATGCGGTCGGCGAGGTTGAGGGTGGAGCGGCGGTGGGCGATGAGGAGGGTGGTGCGCCCCTCCATGACATGCGTGAGCGCCTCGTGGATCTCGTGCTCGACGCGGGCGTCCACGGCGGAGGTGGCGTCGTCGAGGACGAGCAGGCGCGGGTCGGTGAGGATGGCGCGGGCGAGGGCGACGCGCTGGCGCTGGCCGCCGGAGAGCGTGAGACCGTGCTCGCCGACCTTGGTGTCGTAGCCCTCGGGCAGCTCGGCGATGAAACGGTCCGCCTGGGCGGCGCGGGCCGCGGTCTCGATCTCCTCCTGGGTGGCGTCCGGACGGCCGTAGGCGATGTTGGCGCGCACGGTGTCGGAGAAGAGGAAGGAGTCCTCGGGGACCAGGCCGATCGCGGCGCGCAGCGACTCCTGGGTCAGCTCGCGGACGTCGTGGCCGCCGATGAGGACGGCGCCGTGCGTCACGTCGTAGAAGCGGGGCATCAGGAGCGAGACCGTCGACTTGCCGGAGCCGGAGGAGCCGACCACGGCGAGGGTCTCGCCGGGGCGGATCTCGAAGCTCAGCCCGTCGAGCACCGGCTGCTTTTTTGAGGTGCCCTCGTAGGCGAAGGACACGTCGTCGAACTCGACGGTCGCGGGCGCGTCGGCCGGAAGGGTCTTGGTGCCGTCCTTGATCGACGGCTCGGTGTCGATGAGTTCGAGGACGCGCTCGGCACCCGCGCGGGCCTGCTGCCCGACGGTGAGGACCACGGCGAGCATCCGCACCGGTCCCACGAGCTGGGAGAGGTACGAGGAGAACGCGACGAAGGTGCCGAGCGTGATCTGTCCCCGTACGGCGAGCCAGCCGCCCAGCGCCAGCATCGCGACCTGGCCGAGGGCGGGCACGGCCTGGAGGGCCGGGGTGTACTTGGCGTTGAGCCGGATGGTCCGCAGCCGCCCCGCGAAGAGCCGCCGTCCGACGTCCCGGAGCTTCCCGGTCTCCTGATCCTCCTGCCCGAAGCCCTTCACCACGCGTACGCCGCTGACGGCGCCGTCGACGACACCCGCCACGGCGGCGGCCTGCGCCTGCGCGTACCAGGTGGCGGGGTGCAGCTTGGAGCGGCTGCGCTTGGCGACGACCCAGAGGGCGGGGGCGACGGCGAGCGCGACCAGGGTGAGGGGCAGGGAGAGCGAGGCCATGATCCCGAGGGAGATCAGGAAGAGCAGCACGTTCCCGATGGTCATCGGGAGCATGAAGAGCAGGCCCTGGATCAGCTGGAGGTCACTGGTGGCGCGGCCGACGACCTGGCCGGTGGACAGCTCGTCCTGGCGTCGTCCGTCGAGCCGGGTGATCGTCCCGTACATCTCGGTCCGCAGGTCGTGCTGGACGTCGAGGGCGAGGCGGCCGCCGTAGTAGCGGCGGATGTAGGTGAGGACGTAGACGAGGACGGCGGCGGCTATGAGCGCGCCCGCCCAGGGCGCCATGGACTTGGTGTGGTTCCCGATGACGTCGTCGATGATCACCTTGGTGATCAGCGGGACCACCGCCAGGACCGCCATGCCGCCGAGCGAGGAGCCGAGCGCCAGCAGGACGTACTTCGGGTACCGCCACGCGTACCCGGCGAGCCGCTGCGCCCAGCCGCCCTTGTCCCCTTGCTCGAATGCCACGCCGGTGCCTTCCGTAGATCTCACTCCACCGCAAGACACCAACGCTGAAGCAAGCGGATTTCATCCCTCCGCAATAATCAGCCGTTCACCGTGTGTGGCAGGCGGGCGCTCAGGGAGTACAGGCGGGTGGTCTGGACGGCGTTCTGGTTGTCGTCGCTGACCAGGAGGAGCTGGAGACGGCCGTCCGGAGTGCGGCCGGTGATCGTCAGGCCCTCGATGTTGTCGAGGAGGGGGTTGGGCTGGGGCTGCTTGGCCCGGGCGCCCGGTGAAGGACAGTTCACGAGGTCGGCGAGGAGCGTCTTGCGGGCGAGCCGCACGCCGTCCTGGCCGGTCAGGGTGTCGACGCGGCGGGTGTCCGTGGCGTGGCGGAGGTCGGCGAGGAGCGTCTTGCGGGCGAGCCGCACGCCGCGGCGATCCGGCCGCCGCGGTCGACGGCGAGCGCGGAGAGGTTGCCGACGAAGATGCCGTCGTACGTCGTCTTGTCGAGCGCGTCGGAGTAGCTCGTGATCGAGACGGCGGGCGAGCAGGCGTGGACGCCCGGGGCTGTGCCGCTCTGGGCGTTGACCGGAGCGGCGGCGGTCACACAGGTGGCCGCCGCCGGCCCGGCGCTGACGGTGGCGAGTACGGATCTCAGGCGCATGCCGGTCACGGTAGGACGGCCGGGTGCCGCGCGGGAGACCGCCTCGTGAAGCGTCAGCCCGCGGACGGCACCGCCGGGATCGCTTCCTGGGGGTCGGCCGTGGGCACGTAGCGCAGCACGCTCGCGCTGGTCGTGGAGGGGGTCGGCACCAGGTCCTTGTGGATGGCCTTGGCGACGGCCTGGATGGTGTTGACGCCGTACTGCATGGTGCTGTTGTCCTGCGTCAGCACGGTGATCATGTAGTCGTGGCCCGCGCCGTTGAAGGTGCCGATGCTGTGCACCCGCCAGCCGTGCGTGGCACGCGACAGCCAGCCGTTCTTGACGTGCACGGCGACCGAGGAGGGCGCTCCGGCCGGGGTGCCCCAGCGCTGCGAGGAGATGACCTTGCCCATCAACTTCAGCTCGTAGGCGCGGGAGTTGTCGCTCAGCACGGAGTTCTTGGCGGTGAGCAGCGCGAGCAGCTTCTGCTCGTCCCGGACGGTGATCTGGGTGAGCCCCCAGTAGTTGTTGGCACCCGGCTTGGTCTGGGTCATCCCGGCGGCGGCGAGGAAACCTTTCACTTTGGTCACACCGAGCTGCTTCCACAGCGTGCTGGTGGCGTTGTTGTCCGACTTGGTGATCATGGCCGTGGCGAGGCTCTGCTCACGCGTGGTCAGATACCGGTTGTGCTTCTTGGCGTCCCACAGCAGCGTGGCCAGCACGGTGGCCTTGACGACGCTGGCGGAGTCGTACGCCGTGCTGCTCCGCAGGGTGCAGGTGGTCTTCGTCGACCGGTCGTAGAGACCGACGGCGACGGTGCCGGCGCGGCCCTTGAGCGCCGTGGTGATGTCCTTCTGCAGCTTGGCGGCCAGGCCCGTCTTGCTCGACGTGCAGCTGACCTGCGGTGCCGTGGCGGCGGCGGCCGGTGCGGCGGCGGCCGCGAACGGCACGATCACCCCGGCGCCGAGGCTCGCCGCGAGCACACGGGCACGCCGGGATATCCGGTGAGTCATGGAGGTTCCCCATCCCCTTCAACCAATACGAGCGCGCCCTTGGCGCACTCGCCTCTCATGACTCATATGGGTGGACGAAAGTTGTACGCGTGTTCCCAGGACGGGCGTTCAGGATAGAAAGCGGCAGTAGTCGTCGGAGGGGACGGTGGAGTCGTTGTCGGACAACGGTCAGAGCGATGCGTATCTCTGGGGTCGGCTGTACGCGGCGGCGCTCGCGTTGGAGGCCATCCGCACCGGCAACGGCGACTGGCTCGGAGACCAGAGCAAGATCCTCAAAGCCGTGAAGAGCCCCCGGTCCACACTCGCCCCTCATCTTCGGGAGCTGGCCAACCGACTCCTGGAGGCCAAACAGAAGAGCGCCGCGCGCGGAAAGGCAGCGGCAGAGGTGTTCAAGGCCATACCGGAACTGGTGCCTGCCAAGGGCCAACTGCCCAACACCCTCGGCGACACGGAAGCCGCGCAGTTCCTGGACGGCTTCCATGCCCAGAAGCGCTCTTACGAGGAGGAGTACGGGGCGCTGGTGAAGTAGTCCTTGCGCTTTCCCCGGCTCAGCCCTCGCCGGACCACATCGGCGCGCATCCACAGCTCACCCCCAGACAGAGCACAGCCCGTACCCATCAGCGGTGTGCACGGTGCACTGGTGACATCTGCCACCGACCCACTGCCCCCGGCTCCCGGCCCCTCCGTGGCCCCCGGCGCACCGGCCGCCGAGCCGCCCCAGGAGCCGTCGCCCACCCCCGCCGCGCCCCGCTGGTCCCTCCCCGCCCTGATCGCGATCATGGCGCTGGCCACGGTGCTGTACTCCTGGAACCTGTCCTCCTCCAGCCTGAACAGCTTCTACAGCGCCGCCGTGCTCAGTGGCACGCACAGCTGGAAGGCGTGGTTCTTCGGCTCGCTGGACGCGGGCAACTTCATGACCGTCGACAAGCCGCCCCTCGTCCTCATGGTCATGGGCCTGTTCTGCCGCGTCTTCGGCTTCGGCACCTGGCAGATGATGCTGCCGCTGATCGCCGCCGCGGTCGGCACGATCTGGATCCTGCACTCCTCGGTGAAGCGGGTGTTCGGGCACGGCGCCGCCGCGATCGCCGCGCTGGTCCTCGCGCTCACCCCGATCACCGTCGCCATCAACCGTGACAACAACCCCGACTCCCTGCTGGTGCTGCTGATGGTCGGCGGTGCGGCCCTGGCACTGCGGGCCGCGCACAACGGCCGGGTGCTGCCGCTGCTCGGCTCCGCGGTCTGCTTCGGGCTCGCCTTCAACACCAAGATGCTCCAGGGCTACATCGCGCTGCCCGCTGTCTTCGCCATGTACCTGTACGCGGCCCGCCTCCCCCTGGTGAAGCGGATCGTCAACCTGCTGCTCGCGGGCGTGGCCCTGGCCGTCTCCAGCTTCTGGTGGGCGGCGGCCGTCTCCCTGGTGCCCGCCTCCGAACGGCCGTACATCGGCGGCTCGACCGACGGCACCGCCTGGAACCTGATCATGGGCTACAACGGCCTGGGCCGGGTCTTCGGCGGCGAGGGCAACGGCGGCGGGGGCGGGGGTGGCGGCGCCAACTTCGCCGGCACCGCCGGTCTCGGCCGGATGTTCAACGACATCCTCGGCGGCCAGATCTCCTGGCTGCTGCCCTTCGCCGCGATCGCCCTCGCCGGCGGTCTGATCCTGCGCGGTCGCGCCCCGCGCACCGACCTCACCCGCGCCGCGCTGATCCTCTGGGGCGGCTGGACCCTCTTCCACTACCTGACCTTCGCCATGGCCGAGGGCACCATGCACCCGTACTACACGACCGCGCTCGCCCCCGGCATCGCGGCCCTGTGCGGGGGCGGCGGCGTCATGCTGCTGCGGGCCTTCCGGGACGACAAGAGGTGGGTGTGGGTGCTGCCCCTCGCCCTGGGCGCCACCGCGATCTGGTCGGTCGTGCTGCTGCGCCGGGCCTCCGGCTGGAACACCTGGCTGTGGCCGACGGTCGCGGTGGTGATGGCGGCGGCGATCGCGGGTCTCCTCCTCTTCCGGTCCGGGCAGCGCGTACGGCTGCTGGCGGGCGCCCTGACCGCGGCGGTCGTCGCCGCGCTGGCGGGTCCGACGGCGTACGCCGCCTCGGTGCCCTCCGGCTCGGGCGGCGGCATGGGCGGCACCAACCCGACGGCCGGTCCGACGACGGGCAACGGCATGGGCGGGCCCGGTGGCGGAGGTCGCGCGGGCGGCTTCCCCGGCGGTTCCGGCGCTCCGGGCAACGGCGAGATGCCGGGTGGCACGCAACAGGGCGGCCGGACGGGTACGGCGCCGAGCGGTGCGCCGTAGGTGATGTCGGTGTGGCCGAGCGGGAAGGTCTGCCCGAGGGCCGTCAGCGGGCCGGGCAGGTTGG
>NZ_JBEYFS010000240.1:0-17257 GCF_040634475.1 Streptomyces sp. NPDC007095 | reverse complement strand
TGTGAAGTGATCTACGGATTCATCGGTGGGGGACGGGCGCGGCGACGTCGAAGGACGTCAAGGGCCCATCACGCTCTCACTCGTAAATCGGCGTCAGGAAGAACATGACCAAGACGTCACCCGGTTCCGTCGGACCCGCACACCAAGTTTTTCGCCGTCCCGGCGTCGGCCGGGCCTTCGGCGAGCGCCCGGGGTCAGCCGTTTCCTTCCAGTCAGCTACCGGACCATGCCCCCTCACATCACGGAGCCCCGCCAGATTGAGGCGAGCCGACCTGCAAGTCCGTGCCCGCAGCGAGCAACAGACACCCGAGTGGAAGGCCCGCTACGCGGTCCGCTCCGGAGTGGAGGGCACCATCAACGAGTTCGCCCACGGACACGGCATGCGTCACTGCCGCTACCGAGGACTGCCCAGAACTCACTTGCAACACGCACTCACAGCTATCGCCGTGATCATCGAACGCCTCAGCGACCTGGCACCAGCCGAGGAAGTCCCCTCAGCACGGCCGCCGACCGCTTTCCAGACCTACCTGGACCACCACGGGATCCCCCGGTCGAAGTCCTGACGGACCCTCGGCACCAGATCTCAACCTCCCAAGATCCCCGAGAGAGTCAAGCCAGGGCTACAGGGCCTTCACCAGTCGACCGCCACGCCAACGTCACGCCCGAACCAGGGCTGGACGAGGAGATCAGCACCGGCCCAACACAGGGTGGGCTTCCTGGGGTGATCACGTCCGCCGAAGAGCCCCCGTCGGTCAACCCTCCACCCTGCTCACCCCTCTCAACAAACCGGATCCAGAGCGTTCCCACCACGACGGAGCAAGGTCAACGCAATGAAGAGACCATTGACCGCCACCCAAGATCAACACATAATCCTCACGACTTTGGTAAGAAATCTTAAGAGATCGGTGGGGGCGTGTTCACGCGAGAACGGCGACGCGGCTGGCGTCGGGCGATGCAATGCGGAGCGATAGTTGCCGTGCTCCTGGGAAGTGCGTTACCGGCGCTCGGAGCCGAGGCGGCTCCTGCACTCGCCGATGACGGTGCCTCCTCGGCAGCGGCGGACAAGACTGCAGAGTCGGAGGCGAGCGCTCTCGCGGTGAAGACCGGCGAGCGGGTGGACGTGGACGTGAGGACCACGGAGTCGTCCCAGGTGTTCGCCAATCCGGACGGCACCTTCACACAGGAGATGAACGCGGCTCCCGTCCGTGCCCGGAAGAACGACGGCACCTGGGCTCCCATCGACACCACTCTCGTGCGTGACGCCGCGGGTGCTGTGCGGGCGAGGAACACGACGGCGGATCTCACCTTCTCGAGTGGCGGCAGCGGAGACGGGCTGGTCACGCTGGGGGACGCGGGGCATGAGCTGCGGCTCGGCTGGCCCAAGGAGCTCCCCGAGCCCCGGCTCGACGGCAGCACCGCCACCTACGCCGGGGTTCTCCCGGACGTGGACCTGAAACTGACCGCGCTGAGTTCCGGCTACACGTCGGTGCTCGTGGTCAAGACTGCGGAGGCGGCTCAGAATCCGGCGCTCGCGACGATCAGGATGACGGTGTCAGGTAGCGGCCTGGACATCGCCCAGACGGCCGACGGTGGCTTCGTCGCACGCGACGCCGACGGCACCCCGGTCTTCGAGAGCCCGGCGGGGCGGATGTGGGACTCGGCCGGTGACGCCCCGGACACCGCCACGACGGGCCTCGGTACTCAACTCGTCCGCGGTGCTGCCTCGAGCGAGGCGAAGGCCGAGGGCGAGCGGGAGGCGACGGACACCACGCCGCTGCCCGCCGCCGGGGGTGAACCGGCGTCCTCGGAGGGACCCGGCAGCGGTGACGCGACGGCCAAGCTGCCGCTCAGGCTCACCGGTACAGCGCTGGAGATCACGCCCGATCCGGCCCTGCTCCACGGCGAGGACACCGTCTTCCCGCTCTACATCGATCCGCCGACCAAGGGCATCGTGCTGGGCGACTGGACGGCTCTGGCCTCCAACGGCTCCAAGTACTGGGAGTTCGACGGGGACAAGGGCGTGGGGCACTGTTCCAACTACGCCGGCTACCTCTGCTCCAACAGCCCGTACACGCAGCGCATGTACTTCGAGTACCCGCTCTCGTCGATCCACGGCAAGAAGGTCCTGGACGCGACGCTGGAGGTGTACCAGACGTGGACGTTCACCTGTGATGCGCACTGGTACGACCTGAGCCACGTGACCAAGGGCATCTCCTCCAGCACCACTTGGTCGTCCCGCCCCACGGCGGACGACCTGATGGGCGACCGGAACGTGGCCTACGGGCGGGGCAGCCTGTGCAGCCCGTCGCAGCCGGCGAACTGGGTGCGTTTCAGCGACAACGTGGGTGAGGAGACGAACGAGAACCTGACGACGACCCTCGCCTCGCACGCCGCGAACAAGTCACCGCAGATCACCTTCTCGCTGACCGCGCACGACGAGTCCGACGCGGGCGCCTGGGCGCGGTTCCGCAACGACGCGAAGCTGTCGGTGACCTACGTGTCCTACCCGGACAAGCCGACCTCGTACGGCGTGCAGCAGGGCACCGCCGGACGGGCCTGTAACGCCTCCACGCTGCCCTTCGCCACCAGCGCCACCAAGCCGAAGATGCTGGCCACGGTGCAGTCGGCGGACGGCTCCGACGCCCAACTGCGCGCCATGTTCGAGGTGTGGAAGGCCGACGGCTCCAGCCGTGCCTGGTACGCGGCCTCGCCGGACAGTGCCTGGGTGGCCGACAACGCTGTCCGCGACGCGTCCTCCAGCGCGCTGCCGGCGCAGACGGACTACCGGATGCGGGTCAAGACGCAGGCGTATTACAAGACGGACCGGGGCGTCACTGGTGTGCTGGACTCGGCCTGGTCGTCCTGGTGCTACTTCCGGGTCGATACCGATTCGCCGCCGCCTCCGATCGTGACCAGCGCGGACGGCGTCTACCAGCCGGCCGAGACCGACCCGGCCGCGGGCGGGGTGGGCACGCCGGGCAAGTTCACCTTCACCCCCGCGGACACCAACCCCACCACGCCCGGCATCCAGTCGGACGTCGTCAGCTACAAGTGGAAGCTGAACAGCGGCGCGCTCTCCAACCCGATCACCGTCGCCAAGGGCACGGCCACCACGCAGACGATCACGCCGAACCAGGCCGGTGAGAACACCGTCCAGGTCTGGGGCTTCGACGCGGCCGGCCACAGCTCGCTCACCGGCTACTACAGCTTCCTGGTGAAGGGCGCCGAAACGCCCTCGGGCATCTGGCACCTGGACAACGCCCTCACCGACTCCACCACCGCCACCCAGCACCCGCTGACTTCCTCGGGGGCCACCTGGGACACGCTGTCCCGCAGCGGCTCCGGTGCGGCGAAGCTCAACGGCACGAGCGCCTACCTCTCCACCTCCGGCGCGGTCCTGGACACCACCAAGTCCTTCACCGTCTCGGCCTGGGCGCGTCTGACGAAGAAGGACGTCAACTACACCGTCCTGTCCCAGGCGGGCACGAACGCCTCCGGGTTCCAGCTGTACTACTCCACGGCCTACAACGCCTGGATCTTCAACCGACATCAGACGGATGTCACCGACCCGGCGATCACCCGCTCGATCGGCACCAAGCCGCCGGTCCTGAACGTCTGGACCCACCTGGCGGGCGTCTACGACGCGGCCGGGCAGACCCTCCAGCTCTACGTCAACGGCGTTCCGCAGGGCAATCCGGTGCCGTTCACCACCCCGTGGAAGGCGTCCGGCAACCTTCAGGTCGGACGGCTGTGGCACGCCGCGACCGGCAAGGAGTACTTCTCCGGAACCATCGACGAGGTGAAGGTCTGGTCCCGCGCGCTCGCGGACACCGAGGTCGCCCACGATGCCTGGCTGGAGGACGAGGATCTCAGCGACGGCACCGCCGGCGACCCCATCCCGGCGATCGTCGCCAAGTGGGATGCCACGGACATGGCGAACGCGACCGGCACCACGGTCAAGGACACCAGCGGCTTCGGCCGGAACCTGACGCTCAGCGGGGCCGCGCTCACCCAGTTCACCACCGGTGACCCGGACATCGGCGAAGAGGTCACCACCACGCAGTCGATGACCCTGAACGGCACCAGCGCGTATGCCGGCGCCACGGGCCCGGTCGTTGACGACTCCGGTTCGTTCACCGCGACCGCCTGGGTCACGCTGGACCCCGCCAAGCTCGCCGACACCAGCAAGTCGTATTCGGTGCAGGTGTTCGGCCAGTCGGGGACGAGCCAGTCCTCCTGGGGTGTCTGGTACGAGCAGCCCGCCGGCAGCACCCAGGGACGGTGGACGTTCGGCCGTCCCGACAAGGACGGCACCGGGGCGGCCTGGACCGTGAGCGAGTCCACCGCATTCACCACGGCCCAGCTGGGCGTCCCGGTCATGCTGACGGTCGTCCACGACGCCCAGGCGGCAGCCGACCCCGACGACACCTCCAAGCTCGGCGCGCTCAAGCTCTACGTCGACAGCGCCCTGATGGGCGATGAGGACGGCGTGCCGTACTCCGCCCCCTGGCAAGGCGGCGGAGCGTTCGAGATCGGCCGGGCGAAGATCAACGGCGCTGCCACGCGCTACTTCCCCGGAAAGATCGACAGCGTCCGCGTCTGGGCCGGAGCCACCTCCACCGACACGATCGCCAACCGGCACAACACCGAGCAGCAGTAGAAGCGGAACGGGACAGGGCGGGTCTACCTTCTTGCCCGCCCTGTCCCGTGTGTTCGGAACACTTGGCGCGCTTCCGCTGACGCGCCGTCGAGATCCGGCGTTCTCAGGCGCCTACGCCGCCCGAGCGCCTCCTGCCCCTATCCGAGAACCGGGAAATTCACCGTGTCTTCATCTCCCTTCCGCCCACGCTTGCCAGGGGCCGTCATACGCCGCTGGCTTGGCCGTGGCGCACTGGTCGCCTCTTTAACCCTTCTTCCACAAGTCGTGGTTCCTTCCGGCTACGACTTCACTGCCCAGGCCCAGTCCGCCGCGGCCCGCAAGAAGTTGGAGGACCGGCCCGACGCGAAGATCGACAAGGTGGGCGTGCTCAAGCCCAGCACGTCCAAGGCCCCGAAGGACAAGGCCGCCCCCGCCTCCCGTGAGACCCGTGAGCGGCTGAAGAAAACCGCGTGGCCGAAGGCCGGCAAGGCCACCGCCGAGGTCGCCGCGACCGGCGAGGCCGCTGTCACCGTCGGCGGGCTCGGCGTGGAGCTGGCCCAGCAGCCCGCCGCCCCGGCACCCAGGACGGCGAAGAAGAAGACGGCGGCGAAGGCCACCGGTCCGGCCGAGAAGGTGGCGCTCAGCGTCCACGCCCAGTCGGCCGCCAAGAAGGCGGGCGTCAACGGCGTCCTGCTCACCGTCGACCCGGCGGGAGCCGCCTCCGGGCACTCCGCCGGTGACACCGACAAGCTCCGCCTATCCCTGGACTACTCCTCCTTCAACGATGTCTACGGCGGCAACTTCGGCCCCCGTCTGCGCCTGGTGACACTCCCGGCGTGTGCGCTGACCGCCCCGGAGAAGAAGTCCTGCCGCACCCAGACCCCGGTGGCGGGCGCGGACAACGACGCGGATTCCCAGACCCTGACCGGCACCGTCTCCGCCCGCACCCTCGCAGCCGGCACCCCGATGCTGCTGGCTGCGGCGGCCGACAGTTCGGGCGGCGGAAGCGACTACAGCGCCACCCCGCTGTCCCCGACCGCGACCTGGGAGGCCGGCGGCAGCACGGGTGACTTCACCTGGAACTACCCGCTGCGCGTTCCCCCGGCGACAGCCGGCCCGTCCCCGAACCTGTCGATCTCCTACAACTCGGCCTCGGTGGACGGCCGCACGGCCGGGGAGAACAACCAGACCTCCGTGATCGGTGAGGGCTTCTCGCTCACCGAGTCCTACATCGAGCGCAAGTACGGCTCCTGCAAGGACGACGGCCAGTCCGGCAAGGGCGACCTGTGCTGGAAGTACGCCAACTCCGCCCTGGTCCTCAACGGCAAAGCAGTCGAGCTGGTCAACACCTGCACCGACAAGGCGGCCTGCGACACCGCCGCCCTGTCCGAGGCTTCCGGCGGCACCTGGAGGGTGAAGAACGAGGACGGCACCCGCGTCGAGCACCTGACCGGAGCCACCGGCAACGGCGACAACAACACCGAGTACTGGAAGGTCACGGACGCGTCCGGCATCCAGTACTTCTTCGGCAAGCAACGGATGCCCGGCTGGAGCGACAAGGGCACCACCTCCACCGCCGACGACGACCCGGTCACCAACTCCGTGTGGACCGTCCCCGTCTTCGGCGACGACTCCGGTGAGCCCTGCTACAAGTCCACCGGCTTCGCCGACTCCTCCTGCAACCAGGCATGGCGCTGGAACCTGGACTACGTCGTGGACACCCACGACAACGCCTCCACCTACTGGTACACCCCGGAGACGAACTACTACTCCAAGAACGCCGACACCACCGTCAACGGCACCGGCTACACCCGCGGCGGCTACCTCGACCGCATCGACTACGGCCTGCGCAGCGACCTGATCTACTCCAAGCCCGCCGCCCAGCAGGTCAGCTTCACCTACGCCGAGCGCTGCGTCACCTCGGGCGGCTGCTCCAGCCTGACCAAGGACACCAAGGCCAACTGGCCCGACGTGCCCTTCGACATGATCTGCGCGGCCAACACCAAGTGCACCACCCAGATCGGCCCGGCCTTCTTCACCCGCAAGCGCCTCACCGACGTCACCACCTCGGTGTGGACCGGCACCGGCACCACCCGCCGGGACGTGGACACCTGGCACCTGGAACAGGACTTCCCCGACACGGGTGACGCCTCCTCGGCGAGCCTGTGGCTGAAGTCCATCCAGAACACCGGCAAGGCCAACACCACCGCAGCCGTCATGCCGCCGGTCGTCTTCGGCGGCATCCAGATGTCCAACCACGTCGAGGGCAGCGGCCCGGACACCCTGCGCTACATCAAGTGGCGCGTGCGCACCATCAAGTCCGAGACCGGCTCGACCCTCACCGCCAACTACTCCGACCCCGACTGCATCTGGGGCTCGAGCATGCCGGCGGACATCGACAAGAACACCCGCCGCTGCTTCCCGGTCAAGTGGTCCCAGTCCGGGGCGACCCCGGTCACCGACTGGTTCCACAAGTACGTGGTCACCTCCGTCTTCCAGGACGACCCCTACGGCCACGGCGACACCGGCGAGACGTACTACGACTACCAGGGCGGCGCCGGCTGGGCCTACTCCGACGACGAGGGCCTGACCAAGACCTCCAACCGCACCTGGTCGCAATGGCGCGGCTACGGCAAGGTCGTAGAAACCTCCGGCGACTCCGAGGGCCCGCGCTCCAAGAAGTCCACCCTCTACATGCGCGGCCTCAACGGCGAGAAGGAACTCGACGGCACCGCCCGGGTGGCGACGGTCACCGACTCCAACGGCACCGCCATCGACGACTCCCGCCAGTACGCCGGCTTCGTCCGCGAGACCATCGCCTACAACGGCACCGACGAAGTCAGCGGCACCATCAACACCCCCTGGTCCCACAAGACCGGAAGCCACACCTACAGCTGGGGCACCACCGACTCCTGGATCGTCCAGGCCGACGAGACCGCCACCCGCACCAAGACCTCCACCGGCACCCTCACCGTCAAGCAGAAGACCACGTACGACACCACGTACGGCATGCCGATGACCGTGGAAGACAGCGGCGACGCCACCAAAACCGGCGACGAGTCGTGCGTGCGGACCAGCTACGCCCGCAACACCTCGGCCTGGCTGGTGAACACCGTCTCGCGCACCGAGACCTACAGCGTCTCGTGTGCGGACACCCCAGCGATCCCCGACGACGTCGTCTCCGACATCACCACGGCCTACGACGGCCAGGCGATCGGGGTGGCACCCACCAAGGGCGAAATCACCGCCTCCTACCGGGTCGCAAGCTATGGCGAGACCGACAAGAAGCCCGTCTACCAGCAGGTCTCCAGTTCCACCTACGACAAGCTGGGCCGCCCGCTCACCGCGACCAACGCCCTCAACCGCACGATCAAGACCACCTACGTCCCCGATGACACCGGCTACGGCCCGCTGACGTCCAAGACCACCACCGACCCCAAGCTGTACACCTCCACCACCGAAGTGGACCCGGCCTGGGGCACGGCCACCAAGACCACGGACGCCAACATCAACGTCACCGAGTGGTCCTTCGACGCGCTCGGCCGCCTGCGATCGGTCTGGAAGCCGGACCGCTCCCACACGCTCAATGACGCCGCCAGCATCGTCTACGCCTACAGCATCAACAACGACAAGGAGACCTGGGTCCGCACCGACGCCCTCAAGGCCGACGGCAAGACCTACAACAGCTCCTACGAGATCTTCGACGGCCTACTGCGGTCCCGCCAGAAGCAGGTCCCCGCGCCGAACGGCGGCCGGGTGATCTCCGAAACCCTCTACGACGACCGCGGACTGCCCTACATCACCAACGCGCAGGTCCACGACAACGTCGCGCCCTCGGGCACCCTGGCCAACACCTTCCCCGGTTCCGTCCCCGCCTCCACCGAAACGGTCTACGACGGCGCCGGCCGGGCCACGGACTCGATCTTCCGGGTCTACGACCAGGAGAAGTGGCGCACCAAAACCGACGAGCAGGCCGACCGCACCGCCGTCACCGCCGCCGCGGGCGGCACCGGCACCGTGACATTCGTCGACGCCCGCGGCCGGGTCACCGAGCGCCGTGAATACGGCGGCCCCGTCCCAACCGGCAGCGACTACACCCGCACCCTGTACGAGTACACCCCCGGCGGCCAGCTTAAGAAGATGACCGGCCCGGATGGGGCGGTCTGGACGTACGGCTACGACCTGCGCGGCCGCAAGACCACTTCCACCGACCCCGACCAGGGCCGGGTCGACACCACCTACAACGACGCCGACCAGCCGCTGACCACCACCACGACCCTCAACCAGGTCACTCGCACGCTGATCACCGACTACGACGAGCTCGGCCGCACGATCGGCACCTGGGACGGGGTGAAGGACAACGCCCACCAGCTGACCAAGTTCACCTACGACTCCCTGGCCAAGGGACAGCCGACCGCCTCGATCCGGTACGTCGGCGGCACGACTGGCAAGATCTATTCCCAGGTCGTCACCGGGTACGACGCGCTCGGCCGCGCCAAGGGCATCAAGACCGTCATCGCCGCCAGCGACCCCCTGGTCACCGCCGGCGCGCCGCAGACCTTTACCACCTCCACCGTCTACAACATCGACGGCACCGTCCAGTCCACGTCGCTGCCCGCGGTGGCCGGCCTGCCCGCCGAGACCGTCGTCAACAGCTACAACGACCTCGGCATGCTCACCGGCACCGACGGTATGACCGGCTACGTCCAGAACATCGGCTACTCCCCGTACGGCGAAATCGAGGAGACCCGGCTGGGTACCTCCACCGGTGCCAAGCAGCTCCAGATCCTCAACCGCTACGAGGACGGCACCCGCCGCCTGGCCAACACCCACACCGTCGACCAGACCAACGCCGGCTACACCAGCGACGTCGACTACGCCTACGACACCACCGGCAACGTCAAGTCGGTCACGGACAATGCGGGCGGCAAGGACACCCAGTGCTTCGCCTACGACGGCTACCGCCGTCTGACCGAAGCCTGGACCCCCTCCTCCAACGACTGCGCCACCACACGCTCGGCGACCGCGCTCGGAGGCCCGGCCCCGTACTGGACCAGCTGGACCTACAAGCCCGGCGGCCTGCGGGACACCCAGACCGAGCACAAGACCACGGGTAACACGACCACCGCCTACGGCTACCCCACCGTGAACGCCAACGGCGCCGGCCAGCCCCACACCATGACCTCGCTCACGGTCAACGGCGGCACGGCGAAGTCGTACACCTACGACGAGCACGGCAACACCACCAAGCGCTACGACCTCACCGGCATCGCGCAGAGCCTCACCTGGGACATCGAAGGAGAACTCACCCGCCTCACCGAAGACACCAAGACCACCGACTACCTCTACGACGCAGGCGGCGATCTCCTGATCCGCCGCGGCCCCGACCAGACCGTCCTCTACCTGGCCGGCCAGGAACTCCACTACGACACCACCGCCAAGAAATTCAGCGCCCAGCGCTACTACGCGGCCGGCGACGCCACCGCCGTCCGCACCGAGACCGGCCTGAACTGGATGGTCGACGACCACCACGGCACCGCCTCGATGACGGTGGATCCCACCACCCAGGCCGTCACCCGCCGCTACACCAAGCCCTTCGGCGAAACCCGCGGCGCGACACCGCCGGCCTGGCCCGACGACAAGGGCTTCCTCGGCAAACCCACCGACGCCGACACCGGCCTCACCCACATCGGCGCCCGCGAGTACGACCCCGCCACCGGACGCTTCCTCTCCGTCGACCCCGTCCTCGCCCCCGACGACCACGAATCCCTCAACGGCTACGCCTACGCCAACAACACCCCCGTCACCCTGGCCGACCCCACCGGACTCCGCCCCGACGGCATGTGTGGTGGCGCCTCGAGCTCCTGCAACGGTGGTACCGAGTCCTGGACCAAGAGCAGGAACGGCTGGGACTGGTCGTACACGAAGACCTACACCCGGACCTTCCAGTACAAGAAGTCGGGCGGCGGTACCGGCAGCGGCACCATGACCGTCACTGTCCTTACGGAGGGGGGCCACACCTCAGCGAAGGTGGTGTTCAAGAAGGGACCCGACCCGAAGCCTGAGCGAAAAGACGGATCGCAGTGCAGATCCTGCTGGGCGATGGGGACGAACCCCTACTACGACCCGAACGCCAACGACCTCCCCGACACAGGGAAGCTCGCAACCTGGCAGAAGGTTGTGCTGGGAGCCATCACGGTCGTGGCGTCGGCCGTAGTCCTTGCCCCTGCCGCCATCATCGTGGGCGAGGGATGCCTGGCCACGGCTCCGGCGTGTGCCGCGGAGATCGTGGAGATGGCGACCGGGGGAGCGTCCGGCGGAAGCGCGGTGGTTGGAGCTGGAGCCTTTAGTGCTGCACGCTCCACCAGACTGGGAGGTACTTACTACACCCCCAAGACTACGCTGAAGGAGCTGATCAACCCGAAGGGAGGGGAGGAGAATTGTCGAGCATGTGCCCTTTCAGTGGATCAACTCCTCGCCGGCGCCAGGTCAAGCGCGCGGCCGGATGTCACCCGCGGCCCTGTTCAGCCTCTCGAGAAGCTCTTGCAGAATAAATTCCGCAGCAGGAGCTTCTCGAACATCGTGACCGACATCCAAAAAGCGGGAGACGGTGCGCGCGGTATCGTATGGGGTCTAGACGAAGATGGCGGTCACGTGTTCAACGTGGTCAACCAGAAGGGTCGAGTTACATTCCTCGACGGGCAATCAGGAGACGCAAGCCATGCTCCCACTTGGGATGGCTACCTCCTCATGAGGACCAATTGATGATCTCAGAAATCGAAGCAAAAGATATTGCCAGAGAGTATCTTCGCGCATCCCAGAAGGTCGATGAGCCAGAAATGGAGATCGACTGGGATCGCGTGCGAATCAAGGAGGGAATCCTTATTGCGCCGTACAATTCAACCAGATTCCTTCAAACTAGAGATCCCTGGGATCAACTCCTCGACTGCTGGCCAATTCTCGTGGATATGTCCACTGGCGAGGCCCGCTTTGGTAAATTGGGAGAGCGGGATTTCTGGCGAATTCCTAGAGGCTGACGAGATTCGCGTTGAAATGGATGGGGATCTCGCAATGCCGGCGCACGTAGGATAAAATCCTGATGCCGGTTGCCGGAGTAGCCAGAAATTTCAGGCTCAATCTCCGCCCGAGACGAAGCGGCCCCGCCTCCCGGACCGAGTCCGGAGGGAGGGGCCGCTTCGTCATTCTTGGAACAGCCAACCCAACCTCTCATCGAAGCTTGGGAGCGATTACCGGGTCTTCTAAGTTGAGCGGTGGAACGGTCGCGGGATTGGCAGATCTAGGCCGCCCGCGACCTCCGTACGGCGTGGTCACGACCGCCGGACCTGCCCAAATCCGCCAGCCTCGAAATGAAATTCGCCATCCAAGACGGATCTCCTCTTGAGGGTGTTCTCACCTACGATGAGTCCGAGTACGGATTCTCCTTCAGTGCGCTGATCGGCACGCTCCAACTTGAGGTCGATATTGAGTTTCGGGAGGTCCTGTTCACCTGGAGATACTTCCCGAACGTTCGGTCGGGTTCGCGAGGCCGATGGCCGGAACGCAGAGCCGAGTGCGGGGCTGATCGACTCGCAGTCCGTACGCACCGCCGACACCGTCCCAGCCACGGCCAGGGGCTTCGATGCGGGCGAGAAGATCAAGGGCCGTTATCTTGAGCCCGCGCGAGCGTGTCCTTCATGTGCGTGAAGCACTCTAAAGTTCCCCCAACTCCCGTGGTGGATGCGGTTATCTGCCGCCGTCCACCACGGAAGAGCTGGAAACGCGATGCGCGTACAGAGGGTGCTGGCACCCGGGTCGACGACGGAGTCGTGGACGCTGCTGGGGGATGATCTGCGGCCTGTCGATCCGGTCGAGTCGTTCCTGGCCTACTTGACGGCGCTCGAGCGGTCGCCGAACACCATCAAGGCTTACGCCCACGACCTGAAGGACTGGTGGTACCACCTCGACGGCCGTGAACTGGAGTGGAAATCAGTGGACTTGGAGGCAGTGGCCTCCTTCGTGGCCTGGCTGCGGTTGCCGCTGCCGGCCCGGAACGGGACAGTAGCGGTGCTGCCGACGGTCGAGCACCACTGCACCGCCTCCAGCGTGAACCGCAAGCTCGCCGCAGTCAGCACGTTCTACAAGTTCCACGCCGCGGCGCGACACCGCCGGCCTGGCCCGACGACAAGGGCTTCCTCGGCAAACCCACCGACGCCGACACCGGCCTCACCCACATCGGCGCCCGCGAGTATGACCCAGCCACCGGACGCTTTCTCTCCGTCGACCCCGTCCTCGCCCCCGACGACCACGAATCCCTCAACGGCTACGCCTACGCCAACAACACCCCCGTCACCCTCGCCGACCCCATCGGCCTCCGCCCCGACGGCATGTGTGGCGGTGCCTCGAGCTCCTGCAACGGTGGTACCGAGTCCTGGACCAAGAGCAGGAACGGCTGGGACTCGAGCTACACCTACCACTACAACTATCCCGACGGCTCGTCGTTGGCCCTCACCGTCAACACCAGCCGCAGCCATGTGTCGTACAGGGTCCACTTCAAGACCGGCCCGAGCCCACTGCCGACTGTGAAGTACGGCAGCGGCGCACCGTCCACCGCGACGCCCAGCCCCAGCCCGGGGATGGCTCCGGACCCCGACTACAAGGGGACCGCCACGGGACCGTCGTGGGGCGTGGCCGGTGAGATCGCCCTGATGGCCTGCGGCTGGGTGCCCGTGGCCGGCGCCGGATGCGACGCCGCGGACCTGGGTCGCTCCGCCGTGGACGAGGACGCGCTCGGGGTCGGCCTCGGAGCGGCCGGCTTCATTCCGCTCGCGGGCGACGCGGCCAAGCTGCCCAAGCAACTCGACAACATAGCCAACGCGATCAAGCTCGCGAACAAGATCCCCACCTCGCCGTACTCCGCCAAGCTGGACAATCTCTCCGAGCATCTGCAGATGAAGGACCTAACTGCGGCCGCGCGGGAACTGAAAGGAGAGTTGGTCAAGCGGAAGGCGCACGGTGTTCCGTGGGATCATGTCCACGAGGTTCGGGACGCCCAGGAGGGCCTGATCAAGGCGATCGGTGGCATCAACAAGAGGCTGTCCCATCCCAATACGGGTGGTGCGGGACCTTCTCGTCGCAGACCTGAGGCGGGCCAGCAGAATGCTGGACTTCTCCGAGCAGTTCGTTCCCAGGCCGGGAAGTGGAGCATGACAGTGATACACGACGATTACGTGCGGCAGTTGATCGCGCGGGCGAAGGACGGCGCCATCCCGCAGCAAGAGGTGAAGGAGATCGCCCGGACCATTTCCGAGAGCCGGGCCGGCCGGGACCTCTACCTATCTCATCCACCCCGAGGACCCCGAGGTCTCGGCGCTCGCCGCACAGGTGCTCACGGGGCACTGGAGAGTGGGAGCGAAGTACCGGAAGCAGATCCTCAAGTTGCTGGGCTCCCCCGAGTGGGACCTGGATGAGGACGCGTTCATGGCCGCGGTCTCGGGGACGGGGCAGATCCTGCACGACGGGTTCGACGCCGAACTCCTCCATGCCTTGCTGCGGCTCGCTGAGGAAGGCCGCGGTGAGTACGACGACGATCACATGCGGCGTTTCGCGGTGGAGGCGATCGCCCGCGCGCTGGGCGCCAGCCACGCCGAGTTGACCAGACTGCCCGAGGGAGTCACCTATGCGGAGTGGTCGCAGGGCTTGCTGAGGGCCGCACGTGACCGACTGCACGAGGCGGCGCGTCAGCCCTGAATCCGGTGACACCCAAGCAGGCCCCGGCCGGAAGACGTCCGGCCCCGGACGCGACCAGGGGAGAGACGCGACCGCGGCGCTGGCCATGTGGACCGCCAACGTCTGCCCCAAGATCTGCGAGTGGGACCACAAGCCCAAGCTCGACAAGAAGTTCAACCTCTCCAAGAACGGCTACTTCATCGTCCCAGCTCACTGCTGCCGCTGATCGCCGCGGCGGCAGCCCGCTACGGCTCACCTGAGCATCCACAGCCCTGGCTGAAAAGCCCGTCGATGAAATACACGCCCTGGGCTCTGGCTGACGCAGCCCGCGTCTGCCTGGCCTACGGCACCGAATACCAGCGGTCCGACGCCACCGAGCGTGACCTGCTGGAGATCCTGACGGCGTACTCCAGTCTGAAGGAACCCACCCTGCACGGGACGGACGAACCCACCGTCCGCCTCCGGGACTTCATGATGCGCCTGGGAGGCGAGCAGGGAGCCTGGCAGGCCCCGGAGTTCAACAGTCTCGCCCGTACCGCGGCGCTGTACCTGCACACCCCGTTCCCCGAACACCGGCAACCCCGCTGCATGGCTCCGGGCTGGGACACCGAGGTGTTCGGCTGCCCGCTGCCCGACTACGTGGGCACCGCGCAACTGCTCTGGGGATGCGCGCTGTTCAACGCCGGTCGGTTCGATCCCGCGATCTTCGACGGCCCGGACGGGGAGAAGTTCAACCGGGCGATCAGCCGGGAGACGGTCCTGCGTGTCATCGAACGGCACTTCGCCACCGACGTGGCCACCGTCAAAGCAACCGAGAGGCAGACCGTGGACAGCCTGGCGAGGGTGGCCGGCGGCAAAGCGGCCCAGCTGCGGCGCTTCACATACAACCCGCTCCTGGGCCGCCCGGCGGTCACCGGCTTCGGCCCCGGCCTGCTGTGTCCCTTACCGCAGCTGGTCTGGCGCAAGGCGACCCCGGCCGGCATCTACCACACAGGACGAGAGCACTTCGGAACTGGCTTCCTGCGGGAGACCGGCCATCTCTTCGAGGAGTACGTCGGCCGCCAGCTCCGACTGATACCGGATGCTGAGGTCATCGGTGAGATCACCTACCGGGTCAGGCGCGACGAGCTGCTCAGCGTCGACTGGATCGTCGTCCTCGACGACCTCGTGCTGCTGGTGGAGGTCAAGTCCATGATGCCGACCGAGAACGCCCGGCTGGGCCTGGAAGAGGGAGTGGCAGAGACCGACGGCAAACTGGCTCGCGCCTACCGGCAGGTCAACACCACCTCGGCCCAGATCGACGAGCGCAACCGGGCATTCGCCCGCATTCCGGCCGACCGGCCGCGCCAGGCGCTGATCGTCACCCTTGAGCCGTTCCCCATCGCCAACGCCAACCTGCCCCACGTGGACCTGCCCGTCCCTGATATTCCGACCACGGTCGTCGGTGCCCAGGAGATCGAACGCCTGGTGACCCTGACCGACATCACACAGCCCCTATGAGCGGGGTGCTGGCTGTAGTTGTTTGACCAGGTGGAAGACCTCGCGGGCCGCGTAGCGTTTGAGGCAGCGGACGATTTCGCGCCGGGTCTTGCCCTCCTTGATCCGGCGCTCGTAGTAGTCCTGGGTGCGCGGGTCGACCCGCAGGCGGGTGAACACGATGCGGTGGAGCGCGGCATTGGCCTGACGATCACCGCCGCGGTTGAGGCGACGGAACTGCCGGCGTCCCGAGGAACGCTCGACGGGGCTGACCCCGCACAAGGCGGCGAAGGACGCCTCGCTGTCCAGGCGTTCCGGGTTGTCTCCGACCGTGATCAGCAGAGCGACGGCTGTGTCTGGGCCGATCCCGACCACGTCGAGCAGTTGCGGGGCATGGCCTTGCACGAGCCGGGCCAGACGATTGTCCACCTCCCGGATCTGTTCGGAGAGCTGGCCGATCCGGCGAGCCAGCAAACCGAGCGTGATCCGCGTGGCCTGCAGCACCGACTCCTCGCCAGCCTCTTCCTGACCGCTCGCGTCGGTGAACCGTGCGCAGGTACGGAAGAGCTCGGCGTTGCCCAGTTGGGCCAGTTCTTCCCGCAAGGCGGGGTCGGCAGTGATGAGGACGGCCTTGAGCTGATTGATGGCCTGAGTACGGGCTTTGACAGCCGACGCCTTCGTGAGTTTGTACATCCTCGCGATCTGCACCGGCCCGTCGCCCGACTTGGCCCGCGCGCAGGCCCGCCCACTCAATACCGCTCGCGCCGCGTTCTGCGCATCGAGCGGATCCGATTTGCCGCGCCGACGGCGATCCGCCCGGTCCATCCAATTCACATCAAACACGTCCACGCCCTGGGCCAGCAGGTAGCGGGTCAAGGATGCCCCGTAAGAGCCGGTCCCCTCCACCCCGGCCCGCCCCACCGTTCCCGACCTCCTGGCCCACTTCAGCAGATCCCGATATCCAGTCGCGCTGGCCGGGAACTCACTGGTGGCCAGCACCGCCCCCGTCAAGGAGAGCACCGAAGCCACATGGGCATCACGGTGCGTGTCCACTCCTAACACCACTTCCCCCGCAGGGCGGCGACGGCGGGGCTTCGGAACAGAAGACGGCGCACTGCGTCCGACTGAAGTGGACATGCCCGATCCCTTCCGGTCCGATGACGTGTCGCGTTGCCGGTACCGAGCCACGTCAGACGGTCAGAATCGTGAGGACGCCACAACGAACGGCAGGCCCCTATCGGGACACGCCCCGCCAGCCCGGCACCGACAACGCACCATCCCCGACCATCGGCCGACACTGTGACACCAGGACACTTCGGTCACAGCCCCTATGAGCGGGGTCCTGGCTGTAGCTGTTTGACCAGGTGGAAGACCTCCCGGGCCGCATAGCGCTTGAGGCAACGGACGATTTCACGT
>NZ_JBEYFS010000239.1:0-17277 GCF_040634475.1 Streptomyces sp. NPDC007095 | reverse complement strand
GCCCTCGTACTGGACGTACTTGGATCTGTGCCTGGTGCGGTGAGAGTGCGTGCATGGCGTCGCAGGGCAGACGGGAATTTGACGACAGGGCCTAGAGGCCCTTCTCGTACCAGGCCACATCCCAGTACCGGCCGAACTTCCGGCCCACCTCCCGGTACGTGCCGACGTGCCGGAACCCGAAGCGTTCGTGCAGCCGCACGGACGCTTCGTTGGGCTGGGCGATGCCCGCGTAGGCGCGGTGCACGTCCTCGTCGGTGAGCGCCTCGAAGAGGGCCTTGTAGAGCAGCGTGCCGACGCCCCGGCCGCCCGCGTCCGGGGCGAGGTAGATGGTGACCTCGACGGACGTGGCGTAGGCGGGCTTGGGACGGAAGGCGCTGGATGTGGCGTATCCCAGAATGCGCTGTGCGTTCCCGGGAGTCCCCTGTGAGTCCGTGTCCGTGGCAACCATCAGGCGGTGCGGGCCGTCTTCAGGGTGGGAGAGCAGCCAGGGGCGTCGCTCTTCCGAGGTGAAGACGGCAGTGTCGAATGTGATGGGCGTCTCACGAACGTAGTGGTTGTAGATGGCCGTGAGGGCGTCGAGGTCGGCCTCGACTCCTGGCCTGACCTGCACCTCTGTACGTTCCGTTGGCATCCGACCTCCCGCTGTGGCGGCACAGGGTACTGCATGATCAGAAAAAGAGAGGGGCGGGTTGGGAATTCTGTCCGGATTCCAGTCGTTGTTTCCTTCGGATGCCGGGCACTCGGAAGAGTGTCCGAGCCGCCACTAGGACCCGCAAGCCCACCATCGCAAGGGAGCACGCATGGCAACCCGTGCCGTCGCCCGTCGTCAGTCCGCCACCGGCGAGACCAGCGACGCGGCACGCAGTGTTCGCGCCGTAGGCGGCGAAATCGCCGACCGCGACCTGGTCGGCATGTACCTCGACGAGATCGCGCGTACGCCGCTGCTCGACGCCGCCAAGGAAGTCGAGCTGTCCCAGATCATCGAGGCGGGTGTGTTCGCTCGGCAGATCCTCGACGACGAGGTCGATGCCCCCAAGGCGGACGCGACCCGCGAGGAGCTCGAGGCGCTGATAGCCGAGGGGGAGCGGGCCAAGGACGTCTTCATCCGCTCCAACCTGCGGCTGGTCGTCGCCGTGGCCCGGCGGTATCCCCGTAGCGGCCTGCCCCTGCTCGACCTGATCCAGGAGGGCAACGCGGGCCTGGTGCGCGCGGTCGAGAAGTTCGACTACCGCAAGGGCTTCAAGTTCTCGACGTACGCCACGTGGTGGATCCGTCAGGCCATCACCCGCTCCATCGCCGACCAGTCACGCACGATCCGTCTCCCCGTGCACCTGGTCGAGGAGCTGGGCCGGATCCGTCGCGTGCAGCGCGAGTTCAACCGCAAGAACGGGCGCGAGCCCGAGCACGCGGAGATCGCCGCCGAGCTGGACTCGACCCCGGAGCGTGTGACGGACGTCCTGGACTGGGCCCGCGACCCGGTCTCGTTGAACATGTCGGTGGACGACGACGGCGACACCCAGTTCGGTGACCTCCTCGAGGACACCTCCGCGGTCTCGCCCGAGCAGTCCGTCCTCACCCTGCTGCGCAGCGAGGAGCTCGACGACCTGATCGGCCGCCTCGACCAGCGCACGGCCTCGATCATCAAGATGCGGTACGGCATCGACGACGGCCGGGAGCGCACGCTCACGGAGGTCGGCAAGGAGCACGGGCTCACCCGTGAGCGCATCCGACAGATCGAGAAGCACGCCCTGCTGGAGCTGAAGAAGCTGGCCCGCGACACCGGTTTTGACGCGGCGGCTTAAGAATGTCCGTGGTTCGTGCGGTTTGCGTGGTTCATGTGGTTGGTGCGCCACGTATGGTTCGTACGGGTTCGACGGATCTGACGGACCTGATGGCCGAAGGTCGGCCATAAGTCGACCGGACATGGCCATGTAACGCCGCTTAACTCGCTGGGCTCTGGGCACAAGACTTCAGGGCCCAGGGTTCAGGGTCCCGGGGCGCAGCCCCAAGACCCCCCAGAACCGAGTCCCGACGCACTCCCCCCCCGCGCCGGGACTCTCCAGAGCCGAGCTTCGGCGCCTTCCCCCCCCTGGCGCCGGGGCTCGGCTCCTTTTTTGCCCAGGGTTCGTCGGGGTCGGTCGGTCTCGCTCGGGGGATGGTCCGGGACTCGTTCCCCGGGAGCGGTGGTTTTCGGGCAGCCTGACGGGCCACCCCGTACCTGAACCCCGGGGTGACCCGGATGGCAGATTGTGCCACAGGGGCATAACCTGCCGTCCGTGACCGGTACCAACCGCGCGGCCCGCGCGTCCGACCCCCGCGTTCCGGGGGGTTCGTCGTCGGCCGCTCGTGCCGGGGGTCTTGATGAGGTCCGCTCCGGCGCGGCCGGCGCTCCCGGGCTCTCGCTCACGGAGCGACGCAAGGCCGCCACCCGGATGGAGATCGCGCGGGCCGCGGCCGGGCTCTTCATGAGGCACGGTCTGCGCGCCACCCGCGCCGAGGACATCGCCCGCGCCGCCGGTGTCGCGCCACGCACCTTCTACCGCTACTTCGCCGGCAAGGAAGAATGCCTCGCCCCGCTCTTCTCCGCGGGCGTCGAGAAGTGGGCCGAGGCCGTACGCGACGCCCCGGCCGACCTGTCCGTGCCGGAGGCGCTTCGCCACGCCGTCGTCCGGACCCTCACCCCGGGCGTCGGGGTGCGAGCGGAGTCCATGGACTGGGTCCGCGCCCTGCTTCGGCTGGCCGAGGGGAGTCCGGCGCTGCTGAGGGTGTGGGGCGAGGCCTGTCAGGGCGCGGAGCGGACGCTGGCGCGTGTGCTGGAGGCGCGGGCTTTTGCGGCGGGCGGCGGGGCGGGTGCCTTGGCCGGTGGCAGGGCGGAGTTCCGGCTCGGTGCCGCCGTGGCCGGTGCGGCCGTTCGCGTGGCGGTGGAGGCCTGGGCCGCCGGGGACGAGCCGGCCGACGGTCCGGCCGGACCGGTCGCGCTCGCGGTAGGCCATCTGGAAGCCCTGCGCGACTTCCCCTGGGGAACCGTGTGAGCGCGCCGCGGACCGGTCGGGCCCGCGCAGGGCTCACCCGGCCCTGACGCCACGCCCTTCCGGGCGACCGCCCGCCGACCCGTCTTCCGAGCCACCCGCCGCCCGAGTCAGGCGCCCGCCCAACTCCCGTACGCACTCGACCAGTTCCGCCGGCCGTCGCACCGAGAACTCGCAGTCGACCATCGCGAGCCGTACCGCCAGCCACTCCACGGAGTCCCCGGCGGAGGAACGCAGCAGACAGCTGCGGTCGTCGATCGGCTCGGGCGCGCCGAACCACTTGGGCAGGCGGGCCGCGACGAACGCGGCGGGCGCGGCGAAGGCGACCTCGAAGTCGTACGTCTCCTGGCGTCCGTACATCGACTGCCGCAGGTACTCGGCCGCGTTCCCCGTCGGCAGTTCCCGTGGCGTGAAACGGACGCCGGTCGCGAAGGGCTCGGCGATCCGGTCGACGCGGAAGGTGCGCCAGTCGTCGCGGTCGAGGTCGTAGGCGACCAGGTACCAGCGACGGCCGGTGGAGACGAGGCGGTAGGGCTCGGCCAGGCGCCGTGAGGGGGTGTCGTCCCCCGAGCGGTAGGCGAACCGCAGCCGTTCCCGCCCGGTCACCGACGCGGCGATCACGGTCAGCGTCTCGGGCGCGATGCTCGCTCCGTCCCCGCTGGTCAGCGGGGTGGTCGCGGCCTGGAGCGTGGACACACGGTTGCGCAGCCGGGACGGCAGCACCTGCTCCAGTTTGGCGAGCGCACGGACGGAGGCCTCGTCGACGCCCTCGACCGCGTGCCCGGCGCCGGCCCGCAGCCCCACCGCGATCGCCACCGCCTCCTCGTCGTCGAGCACGAGCGGCGGCATCGCCTTGCCCGCCACCAGCCGGTACCCGCCGTCCGCCCCCTTCGTCGCCTGCACCGGATAGCCCAGCTCCCGGAGCCGGTCGATGTCGCGGCGGACGGTACGCCGGGACACGCCCAGCCGCTCGGAGAGCTCGCCGCCGGGCCATTCGCGGGGCGTCTGGAGGAGGGAGAGCAGCTGGAGGAGCCGGGCCGGGGTGTCCGTCGTCATGTTTCCAGGGTGCCGCACATCTAGGACGTGATCTGACCTAATAGGGGTCTACCTTCAAGCCATGACCTCCACCGAGACCACTCTCAGCAGTCCGGCCGAGCCGCCGCAGGGCCCGGCAGCCGTGGCCGACCGGCGGCGCTGGTTCGCGCTCGCCATCGTGATGACCGCGGCCTTCATGGACCTGGTCGACGTCACGATCGTCAACATCGCGATTCCCTCGATCCAGCGGGACGAGGGCGCGTCCTTCAGCCAGATCCAGTGGATCACCGCCGGCTACGCGCTCGCCTTCGCCGCCGGGCTCATCACCGGTGGACGGCTCGGTGACATCCACGGCCGCAAGCGGCTCTTCCTGGTCGGCATAGGCGGCTTCACGATCGCCTCCGCGCTGTGCGGCTTCGCCGCGAACCCGGAGATGCTGGTCGCCTCGCGCATTCTTCAGGGCGGGATGGCCGCGCTGATGGTGCCGCAGGTGCTGTCGATCGTGCACGCGACCTTCCCGGCGCACGAGCGAGGCAAGGTCTTCGGTCTCTTCGGAGCGATCGTCGGTCTGGGCGCCGTGTCCGGCCCTCTCCTCGGCGCGCTGCTCACCGAGTGGAACCTCTTCGGTCTGGAGTGGCGGCCGATCTTCCTCATCAACCTGCCGGTGGGCATCGCCGCGCTGATCCTGGGACGACGCTTCATCAGCGAGTCCAAGGCCCCGAAGGCCCTCAAGCTCGACCTCGTCGGCGTGGCCCTCGTGACGCTGGGCCTGCTGATGCTGCTCTACCCGCTGACGCGCGGGCGTGAGCTGGGCTGGCCGCTGTGGGGGTACGTGTCGATGGGCGGCGCCCTTCTCGTCTTCGCGGCGCTGGTGGCGTACGAGAAGCGCAAGGCGGCGCGGGACGGATCGCCACTGGTCGAGCTGTCCCTGTTCAAGGTGAAGAGCTTCGCCGCGGGCATCGCCGTCCAGACCGTCTTCGGGGTCGGCCTCGGGATCTTCTTCCTGGTCTGGACGCTGTACATGCAGGTCGGCCTGGGCTGGACCCCGCTGCACGCGGGGCTGACCGGGGTCCCGTTCTCGATCGCGGTCTCGGCCGCGGCGGGCATGTCGGTGCAGCTGCTCGTCCCGCGCTTCGGGCGCAAGGTGCTCCAGGCGGGCGCGCTGATCATGGCGGTCGGGGTGCTGCTCTACATCTGGGAGTCCGGGCGGTACGGCCTGTCCATCGCCTCCTGGCAGATGGCGCTTCCGCTGGTCGTCATGGGCGCGGGCATGGGCTTCATCGTGGCCCCGCTGACCGACGCGGTGCTGTCGGAGGTCCCGCGCGAACACTCCGGTTCGGCGTCCGGGCTCATCAACACCGTGCAGCAGATGGGCAACGCGCTCGGACTCGGCCTGGTGTCCGTGGTCTTCTTCGGCCAGATCGGCGACCGCCTGACCCGCACCCAGGTGGGCCCGGCCTTCGTCAACGGCTTCCAGCACGCGCTGGGCTGGGTCGTGGCGGTGATGGTGGCGATCTTCCTGCTGATGTTCGCGCTGCCGAAGCGGCCGGCGCAGCATGTCGAGGGGGCGGGGGAGGACAACCCGGCCGGCGAGCGGGAGAGCGCGAACCCGGCCGCGGGCGCCCCGGTGTCCGACAGTGAGCCGGCGCTGCTGGGCTGACGTCCTGGTGCCGACGCCCTGGTTGTGTGCCCGTCCTCCGCCGGAGGGCGGGCACACCTCGCTGGGGAGCGGTTCAGCGTTTCTTGAGAGCACACGTTGATATACGGTGACGTAATGTCATCGAGGGAACACGTCACCCCCCGTGAAGCGGTGGTGTCCGGGGCGCCGCAATCCTGGCTTCCCACGTTGTCGGCCCTTTCGCTCGAGGAGGTCGCGGCCCTTGATGACGCCGTTCTACGGCCGTCGATCGAGCGCTTGACGTATCGCGTCGGCCGTCCCGTGTCCACGATCGCGGGCAGCGAAGGCGGCTAGGCCCGCGGATGCGTCTTCACCACCTCTCCAACCCCGTCCTGGACGCGCTGAACTCCGTCACCGAGAACGAGGAAGCCGTCGGATTTCTGCTTGAGGCGGAGTCGAGCCGACGACTGTTGCTGTTGCGCGCGATCCTGGACGCGGCAGCGGACGCCGACGACGTCCGTCGGGCCTGGAAGCTGCTCGAAGCCGCCGAGCGGGCGGACCCGGCGGCCTTCCGTACGGTGCTCCTCGACCCACAGGTGGGGGTGTGGGCGGCGAGCCTGCTGCGCAGACTGTCCCGCCCGGATCCGGCGGCGACCGGGATCGAGACACCGCTGCACGTGGAGCTGGGGTTCCTCGGGCAGTTGGCGGCAGCCGTGTTCATCACCGCCGGGGCCGACTTCCGGGTGTGTGTGCCGGTGCGGGAGGGGCGGGTGTTCCTGCCAGGCCTTGGCCGGGCCACGGTCGGTGGCGATCTCCGGGGGACCGCCGAGGTGTGGGGGCGGGACGGGGTGGTCCGGGTCGGCGCGGGCGGCGTGACCGTGACGGTGCCGGACGAGAGGGAGACCGACGCCCCGGGATGGGAGGGGCAGCGGTGGCTGCGCGCGGAACACGCGGGAGTCGGCCTCACTCTCGCCCTCGACGACCTCGGACCCTATGCACCGGTGCCGCAGCTGACGGCGCCCGGACGTCTCGCTCCCGAGCAGTTCGCTTCCTGGCAGCGCTGGTTCGAGCGCATGTGGCCGGTACTGGTGGAGGATCGCACGGACGGCGCCCTGGCCTTGGCCGCGGGCTTGCGTTCCGTCGTTCCGCTGCCGCGGGGCGAGCGGCTGCGCGCACGGGCGGCTTCGTCGAGCGACGCGTTCGGGTGCCTGCTGCTGTCCGAGCCGGACGAGGACGAGGACGTCCTACCGGCGCAGCTCGGGGTCGCCGTCCTGCATGAGTTCCGGCACACCCTGCTCAACGGCCTCATCTTTCTTACGCCGCTGTTCGATGAGTGCGACGACCTGTTCTACGCGCCCTGGCGCGACGATCCGCGCCCCCTCGGGGGGCTGGTGCACGGGGCCTATGCCTTCTCGGGGGTAGCGCACTACTGGCGCACGCGCGGTCCGGAAGGGCTTGCGGGCTTCGAGTACGCGCTGTGGCGGAGCGCTGTCCGCACGGTGCTCGGGACCCTGCGCGACCACCCCGCACTGACTCCGCTGGGGCGCTCGCTGATCGGCAGCCTGGACGAACAGACCGCGCCCTGGCAGGCGGAGCCGGTGGGAGCGCGTGAACAGCGCCTTGCGCACCTCGCGGTGGTCCACCACCGTGCGACCTGGCGTGTGCACCACCTCCATGTGCCCCCGGCGCATGCGAGGGAGCTGGCTGACAGCTGGCGGGCGGAGCAGCGCGTGGATGTCGGCATGCGCCCCGAGCGCGCGTTGCGGGCCGATTCGGGCGCCTGTCGGCTCGACACGCTCGCGCTGCTGGCGCGCCTCAGCCTCATCGCCCCCGGTGAGTTCGACGCCCTGCGCGCGGCGGAGAACCCGGCGAGGAGGGTGCCCGGTGTCGTCCCCGCCGATCTGGCGCTGGTGGACGGTGACGCCGCGACCGCGGTCAAGCTGTACACCGAGGAACTCATGGGTCCGGTCGCCAGACCCGCCGCCTGGGCCGGACTTGGCCTTGCGCTGACCGAGTGTGGCGAGCGAGCCGCCGGGACCGCCCTGATCGAAAGGCCCGAACTGGCCCTGGCCGTCGGCCGGTCGCTGTCCACCCCGCCCGATCCGGTGCTTCTGGCTCACTGGCTCGCGGAGTAGGGGCACTTGTCGGGCCGGGTCGGGCCCGAGCCGGCGGCGCGGATTCCGTCACAGAGGCATCGGATCGATGTCGCAGTCCGCGCGGTGGTCCCAGTCCGCGGCCTGGGCGACCGCCGGGTGGCCGCTGCCCAAGGTGCGGTGGAGACGGTCGCGGGTGTCGCGGTGCAGTGTCTCCGCCTCCTCGTCCCGTCCCACGGTCCGTAGATCCATGGCGAGGTTCGCGGCGCAGGCCAGAGTGGAGGGGTGTTCGTCGTCGAAGACCTCCCGGGACCTGCGGAGTGTTTCGGTGTCGAGGTCCAGCGCGCCGGCCGCGTCGCCGAGCGCGTAGTGGTCGCTGGCGAGATTGGTGCGGCACACCAGCGCGGAGGGGTGCGTCGCGTCCAGCGTCTGTGTGAGCTGCTCGAGGGCCACGGCGTCGATGTACTGTGCGGCCGCGGCGTCGCCCAGGAGCCGATACGTGATCGCTAGGTTCACAGCGGCGGACAGGGCATGCGGGTGGTGCTTGCCGTACGTCTCCTCGTACCGCCGGCAGATCGCCGTACCCAGACGCAGTGCTTCCTCCAGGTCTCCCTGGTGGCGCAGGTGGATGGTCAGTTCGAGGGTGGCGGCCATCGACTCGGGGTTGCGGTCGCCGTACCGGCGTACGAGCTCCGCGCGAATGCGCTGCGCCGTCGCCGCGGCCTCCTCGTGCTCGCCGGCCTTGCGCAGGGCGACGGCCAGGAGGCGGATGCAGGACAGGGTGAACGGATTGCTGCCGCCGAGCAGCGTGGTGGCCTGCTCGGTGATCTCGCGGTGGTAGGTCAACGCTGTTTCGTAGTCACCGAGTTCACGGAGATCGACGATCATCCCGAGCCAGGTGCTCAGTGAGTCGATGTGGTCCTGGCCGAAGATCTGGATGCGGTTGTGCCAGGTCTGCTGGTCCAGTTCGTAGGCGCGGGCGAACTTCCCCACCAGGCGCAGGCTCACGCCGAGGTTGTGCGCGGCCCGCAGTGTCTCCGGGTCGTCCGGACCGATGAGCTGCAGGGACTGCTGGTGCACGGAGTCGGAGAGTTGGAGGGCCTCGGCGAACGCGCCGCGCACACGGTGGTCTATGGCGACGTTGCCGAGCGCGGCGAACGTGTCCTGGTGGTGGGGACCCAGCGACCTGAGATGTGCTTCAAGCGTCTTCGTGTTGAGCTCGGCAGCCTCCTTGTAACGGCCCATGCTGAACTGGAGAAACGCCAGCCAGCGGGCGATCTGCAGGGTCTGGGTGTGCTCCGCGCCCAGGCGACCGGACCAGTCGTCGTAGGCGGTTCGGGCGAGTTCCAGACAGGACTCGTAGTCCCCCCAGCGCCGCAGGTACTTGACCTCGTTCACCACCAGCCTGCGCACCCAGGTCTCGTCGGACTGCACCGCGCCGGAGACGACCACGTGGGGATAGAGCGCGCCGTACCGGTCCCAGCGCAGCGCGTTGCTGGGGTCGTTGGGGTCGCTCGCCACCAGCAGCATGTGCGCCCCGTGCCGCATGGTGGCCCGGTCCTCCTCGGTCATCCGGAACTGCAGCGCCGCCTGCACCAGCCGGTGCATCTGGAGGGAGTTGGTGCGGTGGTCGAAGCGGGCCAGGGAGTAGCGGCCGATGTCGCGGATGGCCTGGCCGAGCCGGATCGGATCCTCCAGGGCGGTGTCCAGCTCGGGGGTGATGGGACTGGGCGGCATCCGCATGAACATGGTCCGCGCGATGGGTTCGGGCGCGTAGAAGGAGCACACCTGAAGGAGCTGGTACGCGGCCGGGCTCTTGGCCTCCAGCCGGTCCAGGGAGATGTTCCAGGCGGCTATCACCGGATGCTGGTTGCCGAGCGGCGCGGTGCCGCGCAGCAGGTCCACACGCTTCTCGTCGAGCAGCCGCAGGTACTCGTCCACGGGCATGCCCGTCTCCGCGTGCCAGGCGGCGGCCTGCTCGATGGCGAGCGGCAGGTCACCGAGTGCCTCCGCGAGCCGGTCGGCCTCCGCGTCGCTGATCTCCGGTCCGCGTACGCGCAGCAGCTGTTTGCTCTCCTCCCGCATGAAGACGTCGACCTCCAGCGGCCGGGCGACGGAGGCCCATTGGGGGTTGCGCGAGGTGACGAGGATGTTGCCCGGCCCTCCGGCCGGGAAGAACTGCCTTACGGATTCCGGGCTTTCCGCGTTGTCGAAGACCAGGATCCAGTTCGCGTAGGGCACGCCGATGCGCAGCGCCTCCAGGACCGAGGCGACGGTCGAGGAGACGTCGGACCCGGTCGGCAGGCCCAGGCGCGGTGCCAGTTCCACCAGGGACAGGGAGATCTGCGCGGTGCGCTCCGCGGAGATCCACCAGACCACGTCGTACTCCGCCATACGACGGTAGAGGTACTCGACGGCCAGCAGGCTCTTGCCGACGCCGCCCATGCCGTGCAGCGTGTGGGGCAGTACGGCGGTCGCCTTCTCCCGCAGCAGCCGTTGATGCAGCTTGTCGAGGAGTTCCTCGCGGCCCGTGAAGTTCGGATTCCTGGGCGGGATGTTTCCCCAGATCGTGGGCGTGCTCTTGGTACGTCCGTTGCCCACCGTGCTCGCAGGGGCCTGCTGCGGCATCACCGGCCTCCTCTTCCCCTGATCGGTCCGACGGTCGGCGTCGCCCGGGGGCCGGGCGACGGCATCGCTGGGTGCTGTGGGTGCTGTGGGTGCTGTGGGTGGTGCGGGTGTGGTGGTGCCGTGCTGCTGTGCGCGCTGCGGGCGTTTCCGATCGGCCGGGGCGGCCGCGAGGGCCTCGTCGATCTCCCTCGCCGGCTTCAGGAACGGCCCGGACAGGGCGTGGAGCACAGCGCTCTCCGCCATGAGCCACGGCCCGGACTCCGCGTCGACCGGCGGGAGTCGGTGCACGGCGGCCCCGCGCAGCAACCGGGGCAGTCGCCACAAGTGTTCCCCGCCTGATCCCCGGCGATCCCCGATCAACTCGACTACTCGCACCACATCGGTACGCCGTCCGGTGGCCAGCAGCTCCTCGCGGATCCCGGGGGCGAACGCGAAGGTGGTGTGCCCGCCGTCCGCCGGCCGGACCAGGCCGTGCACCAGCAGGTGGGCGACGTCGGTGAGGGAGGTGCCGGGCAGGAGTGCGCCCCGCACCTCCTCGATCAGCCCGGCGCTGAGGGGTATCGCGGAGAGCATGGTGGCGAGCGTGAACACGCTCCGGGGCACGGACGACTGGAAGCGCGCCACCCGAGCCGCCGGGGTGGGGACGGGCTCCGCCGCCGCCGGATTGGCGGGTACGCGTGCGCGGGGGAACATCACCGTCATCGGCAGCCACGACGGCGGGCCCCCGCCCAGCAGGCCGGACCAGGCGTCCAGCCAGCGGGGGGTGAGTTCGAGCACGGGCACCGCCACGTCGGGGCGGTGGGCGGGCGGCAGGCCGTGGACATCGGGGCCCAGGCCGCGGGGCCGCCACCGCATCCGGTGGTTGGCCACGCCCGGGGCGGGCGAGCGCAGCAGCACCTGCCAGCCGCGCAGTCCCGTCGTGTGCCACACCGGGTGCGGCAGCAGGTGGATCAGCGCGAGCGGTCCGGACCTGCCCCAGCGGCGCAGCAGCGGTTCCACCTCGTGGGTGCGCCAGCGCGGGCCCGCGCCGTCGGTCAGGACCAGGGTCAGCCGGGTGCCCGCACGGTGACGCGGCAGGGTCGCCGGGTCGGCACTGTGCCCGTGCGGCAGCCTGTGCGTGGTGACCCGGCCGAAGGCCCCGCACCGGTGCAGCGCCGTGGCGAACTCGTGGACCGTCCGGTGCCAGATCCCCATCGTCGGCCCCGCGTCGGCCACCACCGCCACGTCCCGGACAGCGGTGCGGCCGAGCGCGGTGCCGATGTGCCGCAGGGCCTCCGGGAGCCCCGGCGGGAGAGCCGCGGGAAACGGGCCGGGCCCGGTCATGGCTCCTCCGGCGCGGTCCACTGCCAGAGGGTGTCGACGGCCTCCTGCCAGTTGCCGCCCTCTGCCACGGCCTGGAGGACACCGTCGGCGGCCAGGCGGAGTGCGTCCAGGAACCGTTCAAGGACCGGTCCCTCGGCGGCGGCGGCCCGTTCGACGAAGGCGTCCACGGCGTCCGGCGCCGGGCCGGGACGTCCGGGCTCCGGCGGGAACCGGTTCGCGGCGATGGCGCGCAGCAGGTCCGGGCCGGGCCGCTGGGGCCGCAGGGTCACACAGCGGCGTACGAGATCCGATGGCAGATCCCGCTCACCCGTGGTGGTGATGACCACCACGGGGAAGGCACGGCAGCGCACCGCTCCGTCCGGCAGCGGCACCGCGGCCGACGGATCGTCGTGGGACGACACCCGAAGGCCGGTGGAGCCGGCGCCGGGCAGGGCGAACCCTCCGGCCGTCAGTACCGCGCACAGGTCCTCGGGCAGGCCGATCTCGGCCCGGTCCAGCCGGTCGATCAGCAGTACACGGGGCCTGCGGTACGGCAGGAAGGCGGTACCCAGTGGCCCGAGCCGGATCCCACCGCCGTACTCGCCCGCGTCATGACCCTCGTACGGGCCGTCGTAAAGGCCCTCCCGGAGTGTGCTCAGGGAGGTGATCGGCCAGCGCAGGACGCGGCCGAGGCCGAGCTCCCCGCTGATGCGGTAGGCGAGGGACGACTTGCCGGTGCCGGGCTCGCCCGTGACGAGCAGGGGGCGGCGCAGGTGCAGCGCCACGTTCACCCGTGCCACCTCGTCCGGTGGAGCCGGCAGTGGCTGCCTGATGGTGCCCAGCACCGCGGGGGCGCACGGGTCGTCGACGGGTGGCGGGGGGAGTTCGGGGCCGCCGCCGAAGCTGCGCCAGGCCGGTGCCCGGTGCCACTCCTCCGGTGTGGCACCGGGCAGCCCCGTGCCTCGGTACAGTCCCCACGACTGGCTGTTCGGCGGCATGAACGGCGTCCCTCCGTATGGCGACCGGGCTGCGATGACCGGACCGGTGGCGCCGGTCCGCACTGCTCGTCGGTGGTCATGGATCCGCACTGCTGGTCCGTGGTCACGGTGGCTCGGGACGCACGGGTTTGCGGTCGGGGTCGTCCCACAGGACCGCGAGGTGGCGGCCGATGTGTGTGGCGTCCTCGTCGTCTGCGGCGTCGATCGCGGCACGGCGGCGGTAGGCGGCCACCTTGGCCGGGAACCGCGACAGGCCCTCGGTGAGGAGCCCGTCGAGGACACCGCGGAACTCCTTGGTGGAGCGGCCTTCGCGGTGCCAGATCACCACGGGCAGCCCACTGCGCAGGGCCGCGTGCAGCTCCCGGCGGCCGTTGCCGTGGTCGGGCAGAGGCGGTTCGCTCAGCACCAGGGCCACGCAGTGCTCGTTGTCCCCGAGTCGGGCCTCCAGGCCGCGCAGATGGTTGCCGTTCTGGTGCGCGACGTTGACGTACACCGACTTCGACGGGTGCTCGTCTCGCGCCAGCTGCTCCCATCGGGTGCGCCAGAACCGGTACCAGTCCCGGTTCTGCAGCCGGTCCAGGCTGCGCACGACCACCGGGTAGTCCACCGCGAGCGGCACGTTCGGTACTTCGGTGGTGTCCCGGGGCCACCGGTCGACGGGCAGGTTGAGCAGTTCGAAGGGGAGCACGAACTCCAGCCACACATGGGCCAGCCGGTCGCCGCCGCCTCCTTCGACCGTTTTGATGATGCGGGTCACGGCCTGCTGCAGCCCGTCGGTCGGCACCCGCTGCATCGGGTCGCCGTGCTGCCAGTTCGGGCCGCCCGCGTCGGACATGAGGGAGTGCGAGACCGTGTAGCGCCCGTTCTCCAGCGGGTCCGGCGCGATGTGGATCGCCAGGTACTCATGGCCCGGCCTGACCGCCGGGGGCGGCGCCGGAGTCCGGGCGCGGTCGAGGTCGAGCAGCTCGGCCAGGCCGCAGCTCAGGGCCCACTGCCGGTTGCGTGCGAGCAGCTCGACCGAGACGGGGTGGCCCATCGCGTCGGCAGCGCGGTCGAGGTAGACCATCCACGGTGGCAGCCCGCCCCGCGGAGCTCCCTGTCCGGCCATGTGCAGGAAGTCGTGCCAGCAGGTGTCGGCGTGCGGCGGCGGTGCGCAGACCCTGGCCTCTGTGGCCGTCCGGACGAGGGCCGTCCGCATGGCGTACGACATGGCAGGCGTGCCCAGGGTGGCACCGAGGAACTGCCAGGAGCCGGTGACCTCCGGCAGGCCGTCGAGCGAGTCCACGGCCGTCCATTCGTCGGCGAGCCGTTGCACGACGGGTCCCTGGGGGCAGCCCGGCTCCAGCATCTGCAGCTTCCGCGCGAGCGCCGACAGTCCGTCCTGGTGGCGGGTGCAGAAACGGAACAGTTCCAGCAGCTGCAGCGGCACGGTGGCCTGTTCCCGCAGGTCGGCCCGGTGTCCCAGTGCCTCGCCCACCAGATCGGTCAGCAGGTCGCGCGCATAGCGGTCGTGGAGGGCGGGGACCGCGAGCAGTGCGTCGAGGGTCTCCTCGCCGATCCGCTCCCGTATCCGTAACGCCGGGTTGTGGCGGCCCGCGCCGCCCTGTCCCGTCAACGTCGGCCCGCCGGGTCGGGGAAGCGCGGAGATGCGGCGTGCCTGGTGGGGATGGTGCGGGTGACGCCGACGGCGTCGAGCAGCCGGGTGCGGGCCTCGTCCTCGCCGCGGCCCGTGAGGTCGGTGTACGCGACCGTGGACAGCGGCCAAGGGGGCCGGCACGGCTCCACCATGACCGGCACCAGCAACGCGGCCGTGCCCTCGGGGTTTCGGTGGTGCACGGCCTGCCAGGCCTGCTGGACGGGTGCGGAGCCGACGTAGGCCGGGGACAGGACGGGGAGCGCGCGTTCGCACTGTTCCAGACCGCTCAGCGGTCCGTCGAGGAGGTCGAGGAGTACGCCGACGCCCGCATCCTCCAGGTGCCAGGCGATCCAGGAGGCCCATGCGAGATCGGTGACGGCGCAGGAGAGCAACAGGTGAACAGGGCGGTCGGTGTGCGAGAGGGCTCGCGGCGGTGCGGCCCGTACGACGTGCTCCCGTACGACGTGCTCCTGTACGAGCTCACCGACGGCGTCGGCCGTCCGGCTGTGGCCCTCCAGCAGTGACACCGCGCCGGCCAGCGCGGACAGTCCGTGGTTCGCCGCGATCTCCTCACGGACGCAGAACCGCACCAGTTCGAGCAGCTGCAGCTGCGTGGTCGCCTGTTCCCGCAGGACCACCGGCCGCCCCAGCCGGTCGCCGATCAGCTCGGCCAGCATCGCGCGGGCACTGCGGTCGCCCAGGACCGGGGAATCGCACAGCGCCTGGACCACGGCTTGCTGCCAGTCATGGTCCGGGCGGGCGCGGAGACCGTCCCTGTCCACAACACCCCCCGAGAAGTTGTGTCCCGCAGTCCAGGATACGGACGCGATGACACGGCGTCAGGACTTCTGCGAGGCCGGAACGAGCGGGGCGGAGGGTCCCACCTCGATGCCCGTTTGTGCCCACCTGCCGTCCGAACCTGTTTACTTTCCGGAAATCCGGGCGTAGCCTCCAAGCGAAACCACAAGTTCGGGCATCGGCCGCACAGTAATCGGAGGCGAACGGACATGTACGCACCGGAGCGGCAGCAGGAGATTCTCCGGCTCGCCCGTGACGGCGGTCGGGTGGACGTGCTCTCGCTGGCCGAGGAGTTCCAGGTCACCGCGGAGACCATCCGCCGCGATCTGAAGACACTCGACCGCGCGGGACTCCTGCGGCGGGTGCACGGCGGTGCCATACCGGCCGGGCGGCTGGACTTCGAGCCCGACCTCGCCGAGCGCGAGTCCACCGCGGCCGACGAGAAGGACCGCATCGCCCAGGCCGCGGTCGCCGAGCTGCCGGACCAGGGCACGATGATCCTCGACGCGGGCAGCACCGTCGCCCGGCTCGCCGGGGACCTTCCGCTGGAGGCGACGCTCACCGTCGTCACGCACAGCCTGCCGATCGCGGCCCGCCTCGCGGACCACCCCGGTATCCAGCTCCACCTGGTCGGAGGGCGCGTCCGGCACCGTACGCGCGCCGCCGTGGACGCCTGGGCGCTGCGCGCGTACGCCGAGATCCGTGCCGACGTCCTGTTCGTCGCCGCCAACGGTTTCTCCGCCGAGCACGGACTGACCACCCCCGACCTCGCCGAGGCAGCCGTGAAGCGCGCGGCCATCCGCGCCGCGCGCCGCGTGGTGCTGCTCGCCGACTCCTCCAAGCACGGCCAGGAGCACTTCGCCCGCTTCGGCGACCTGAGCGACGTGGACCTGCTGATCACCGACAGCGGGTTGAGCCCCGAAGACGCCACCGACATCGAGCGCGGTGGCACGGAAGTAGTGCGCGCATGATCCTCACCGTCACCCCCAACCCCTCCCTCGACCGTACGTACGAGGTCCCGTCGCTCGACCGCGGCGAGGTCATCCGGGCCACCGGCGAACGCATGGACCCGGGCGGCAAGGGCGTGAACGTCTCGCGCGCGGTCGCGGCGGCGGGGCAGCGCACGGTCGCCGTACTGCCGTTGGGCGGTGCGCCCGGCGCACTCGTCGCCGAGCTGCTCCACGCGCAGGGCATCGAGGTCGCGCCGGTCCCGGTCGCCGGAGCCACCCGCTCGAACATCTCGGTCGCCGAGCCGGACGGCACGCTCACGAAGATCAACGCCCCCGGTCCCGAACTCACCGCCGCCGAGGCGGAGCTGCTCCTGGAGACGGTGCGTCAGCAGTATCGTTCCGGCGACACCGACTGGATCACCTGCTGCGGCAGCCTGCCGCGCGGACTCGGTCCTTCCTGGTACGCCGACCTCGTCGCCCGCGCCCACGCGGCGGGCGCCCGGATCGCGCTGGACACCTCCGGCCCCGCGCTGCTCGCGGCGCTGCGTGAGCGGCCCGACGTGGTGAAGCCCAACGCCGAGGAGCTCGCCGAAGCCGTCGGACGCCCCCTCGCCACCGTCGGCGACGCCGTCAAGGCCGCCGAGGAACTGCGCGAAATGGGCGCCGGCGCCGTGCTCGCCAGCCTCGGCGCGGACGGGCAACTGCTCGTGGACGGCGCGGGCGCCTGGTTCGGCAGCGCCCGGGTGGATGCCGTACGCAGCAACGTGGGCGCCGGTGACTCCTCCCTCGCCGGATTCCTGATCGCCGGTGGCCGCGGCCCGGAGGCCCTCGCCTCCGCCGTCGCCCATGGCGCAGCGGCCGTACAGCTGCCCGGCAGTGTGATGCCGCGCCCGGCCGACCTCGACCCCTCCGCCGTGACCGTCACCTCGGAGGTCCCCGCGGACCGCGTACTCACGGAGCCCGTGTCATGACGAACCCGGCTGCTCCGACGAATCCAGCTGTTCCGACGACCGGTACCGCCGCGGTCGCACCCCCTGAACAGGCACTGATGAGGCGGGGTTTCCCCGGCCCCGCCTCCGCCACATCCGCAGACCCCGCCTCGTCGGCATGATCAGCGAGGCCGACCTGGCCCAGCATCTGACGGACGAACAGCTCGCCGCGTGGGTCGAGAGCGTCTACGCGAGGAGCGC
>NZ_JBEYFS010000238.1:0-17401 GCF_040634475.1 Streptomyces sp. NPDC007095 | reverse complement strand
GGCCGCGCCCTACCGGGTGGAGAACCCACCCCCCGAGCTGGAGCAGGCCTTCGTCACGATCCGGGAGAACGCGGTGGCGGCGCTCACCGAGCTCCCGGAATGACGCCGACATCGCCCGCTTCGGCACCACGTGGTCACCGCGACACACGGCAAGCCGTACAGGGAGGCGACTATGGTCCTGGGCCTGCTTGTTCCCGTATTGATGCTCGCGCTGTTGATCGGGATGGATGTGTTCGAGGAACGCCTCTTCCGAGCAAGGCCCACGCCCCCGAGTCCCCTGCCGAACCCTGAGACCACCGATGGTGCAACTTCGGTAAGCACGGAGTAACCACCACGCGACTGGCAACGTTCGCCAGGCGCCTTCACTTCACTTCACTTCACTTCACTTCACTTCCCGTGCGTTACGTGGCAATCCCTTGGCGGCCCGCGTCGCCCCGGGTGCTGTCGTCCCGCGGTTCTTGCGTGCCGCGTTGCGCTGGTAGAGCCGTTGGATGTCGTGCGCGGTGATGATGCCGTCGAGGTGGCCGCCCTCCATGACCAGGACGGGCAGTACGCCGCCGGCGCCGAGCCGTGCCAGAACCGCCGTCAGCGGCTCGTCCGGTGCGGCGAGTGTGCACTGTGAGACGGGGGTCGCCAGGTCCCGTACGGGCAGCGTCTGGCGCCGCCCGGACGGGATGGTGGTCAGTCGGCGTGGACGACCCCGCTGGGGGCGGCCCTCGAAGTCCAGCAGCGGCAGCACTGAATGCCGTGTCCGGGCGGCCACGTCGGACAGGAAGCGGTCCAGGGTCAGCCAGTCGGGACCGGTGGCCACCGGACTGGACATGGCCTGCGCGACCGGTACCCCGCGCAGAGTCAAGGCCGGCTGAGCCCAACGACGTTCAGCCGCGGCAGCGCCTGCCAAGAACAGCGCGACGACCATCAGCCACAGTCCGCCGGACGTGCCCCTCACGAACGCCGACCACCCCACCAGGGCCCGGGCCATGCCGATGATCTGTCCACCACGCGCGGCCGCCCGCTGGGCCTGTTCTTGGTCGCCGGTGCGCCACCACGGCGCGGCCTGGAGCACCCGTCCCCCGTCCAGTGGCACGGCGGGCAGCAGATTGAAGACGCCCAGCAGCACATTGATGCAGCCGAGCCGGCCCAACACGGCAACAGGGAGACGCCAGCCGAGCGTCGCGTGCACCCCCCTAGGCCGCCCCTAGGCCCTGTCGTCACGTTCCCGTCTGCCCCGCGACGCCATGCACGCGCCCCCAAGTTCTCGGCTTCGCTCGAACAGGGAGGGCCCCCTTCGCCGCACCGGGCACAGACTCGAGTACATCCAGTACGAGCGCCTGTGCCCGGCACGCCGAGAGCACGCACCTGACGCCGCAGGGCCCGCCCTCCGGGCGGACGACGGGAATGTGACGACAGGACCTGGCGCACCTCCGATGACAGCCCCGCCCGGCAACAGGCTGGCGAGCGGCCCGCTGACGGCGACCGCGAATGCCGTCGGCGCCGTGGCCGGCCGCTCCATCCGGGTGGCCGCCCGCGAGGCGCAGGGGATAACCGGGCAGAGGCACGTGCGCGTGATCGCCTGGAAGGATGAGGCGGACGACGGGCCCGAGGAGACAGCCTTCACCGCGGAGATCCAGCCAGTTGATGCACAGTGACCGGGCTTGACGGTTGCGAGGACAAAAACAGTCCCCGGTAGTGCTGCGCGTGTCCTGAAGCCTCAGTCGTCACTGTTGCCTCGGTATCGCGCCGGCTTGCCGGGGGCCTGAACCACATCCTGTCCAAGTCACTCCGCCGACTAGACGTCCTCGCCGACTTTGTGGCTCTTTCGGTGTTGCGGTCTAGTAATCACTCTGCACGGGATTCGCCCCGAGTCAATAGGGTTTGGGTTAATTTTTCACGATCTGATGAGTGGGCGGGGAACCCGACAGGCGGACGCTTCACCGACACCCCGCTCCTTGCACGTCCGGCAGGTGAGCACCTCGCGCCGCGCCACTCCCCTCGCCGACAGTGGGTAGCGGCTCAGGAACCCATGTCGCACATCCAGGCCCAGCAGTCCACGACCACCGGCCTGCTCCGATCCAACCGCCTTGCCGTCTCACGGTTCAGATCCCGCGGTCCCATGCGCTTTAGGAGGCTGTGCTCGTCGTGCTTACGGGTCGGCCCCGGATGGCTCAGTGCGCTCACCGCGACTTACGGCACGCAGTGCCACCGCCTTCCGCATCGGAGCACCGCAGGGAGCTGGGCTTTCGCTCCGCGTCCAGGAACTGGCGCGCACGCTCGGCCGACTGCCGTGCCCAGGAGCGGGATGCGGGTATGGCCGCTTGGGGGGACGGTGGAGCGGGGCCGGGCCGATTTCCGGCCGATTATTACCGAGCATCGGACCAGTCGAAGGAATCGTGATGTCCGTAGCCACAGACTTGCTCGTGCCGGCGCTGCGCGAGGTCCGCGAGGCCGAGGCGGCACTTGCCGACCGTTTCAAGGCCCACCTCGCCGTCACGCCGCCCGGTGAGCACCGGGATGTCCTGGAGCGCCGCCTCGGTGACGCCCGCGGCCACGTGTACCGCATCGACGAACGCCTGAATACGTTGCAGCCCCGAGGGCTGGTGCAGAGCGTGCTCGGGGGTGCCTGGCAGCTCACCGGGCAAGCGGCCCGGCTGCCCTTCGGCATGGCGCTGTCGGTTCCTGCCGCGGTGTTCCGCAGCCGGGCGGCGGCCACGGAGCTACGGCTGCTGAAGAACGCCGAGGACGAGTATGCGGTCACCGCGCTGGCCCTGGCCGTCTGCCGGGCCGCCGGGCGCATCGCCCGGAAGGCCGGGGACACCGTCAGCGCGGAACTGCTCAGCACCATCCGCCGTGACGGCGAGGAAACGCTGGAAGAACTCGCCGAGGCTCTCGAACAGCATGCCGAAGCCGCGGTGGCGGCCAGTGAGGCCATGGACGGCAGCGTCGGCGGTGCCAGCCTGGCGGTGCGCGAGTGGCGCAGCTGGCTGCGAGAGACGGCCGAACGCATGCCGGGAGCGGACCGGCTGCAGGGCCCACCGCGGGGTGCCCTCATCACCGAGGAGGAGCTGCCGATCCCGGACTACCGCAGACTCAGCACGAAGATGATCACCGACCGGCTGCCGCACCTGACGCAGACGGACCTGGCGACGGTCGGCGTCTACGAGCGTTCCCACGCGGGCCGTCCCGCCGTCCTGAGCCGGGTCGGCGCCCTTCTGGGGCCGGTGCCGTGGCCCGGCTACGACAGCATGACCGCGGAGGAGGTGCTCAAGCGGCTCAGTGACGCCGAACCGAGCCACTGCCGGAGGGTTCTGGAGTACGAGCGCTGCCATCAGGCGCGTTCCACCGTCCTCAGGGCCGCGGAGAAGGCCGCCGAACGAGTGCCTGCCTGACGCGTCAAGCAAGTCCCCGCCTGACCGGTGCGGCTTGAGCGGGGCCACCTGATGCCGGGGCCCTGGCGGCCCTGCGGTCGCTCCACTGGTACTCAGGCGACCGGCTGAGGGTCTCGGCGGTGTCGCCGCCGGTAGGTCCACAGATGGTCGACGGGGGTGAAGCCGAAGGAGTCGAAAAGCCGGGAAGCGGCTTCGCTCTCGGCGGTGCGGGACGGGGTGTCGTCGATCACGAGCGTGGCCTCGGTGGCGCCTTGGTCGGTCAGGAGGGCCAGGGCCTGGCCGAGCAGCTTGCGGGCAAGGCCCCGGCCACGGTGGGTGGGACGGGTTTCGATCCAGTACACGGTCGCGGTGCGGTCGGGTCCGGCGCTGACCACCGCCTCAGCGACCGGATCGGCCGCTTCCCGGATGATCAGCCGGTGTCCCGGGGGGAACTCGCAGGGGAAGACGTCGGCCACCAGCTTGGCGGGTGTGGGCTCGCTCGGTAGCGCGCAGTGCAGGTAGACGCCCTGGGGACGGCCGGTGAACCCGGCTTGCAGCAGAGCGTCGTGGGTGGCGGCGCGGCGGGCGCGGGGCAGGCCGCCCGGTCCCAGGGGACCCGGTGGAGCGCCGACGAACGCCTCGATCTGCGGGCAGTGGGCGAGACCAGTGAGTGCATCACCGAGCAGGGCACGCAGGGCAGGCGGATGTTCACGGCCGTAGAGCCAGCAGATCACTCCGGTGTGGACGTCCGTCCACGACACGTACGAGATGACGCCGCGGGGGAGATCTTCGGCGTCGGCCAGGACGCCGATCCTCGGCCGGGCTGAGGCCCGCATGGACCAACCGGCCGAGGTGAGCGGCCCCCGTCGTGCGGCGGCCAGCCTCTCCGGCGTGCAACGCTGCTGACCCGGGAGTCGGTCGCCATCGATCAGCTCGCGCACTCCCGGCTCGTCCTCGGGGCGAAATGGGCGTACTGTCACGCTGCTGTCAGGGCTGGAGGGAAGGGCCATGATGTCGGTCCGCACAGGTGCTGACGTTCTTACGGGCTACGTCTCAGCGTCCTCCGATTCGTCCCCGCTGTCACGGGTGCCCCGAGCTGCGGCGGCCGCGGCCTGCCCGGCCGCGGTCAGCAGCGAGCGGATGTGGTCGATGACCGGCTGGTGGAGTGGGAGCGTCAGGTGGCCGACGCCGGGCACGAGGACGTTGCGGGCCTTGAGGTCGGGATGGTCGATGCGGGCCCTGGCGGCGGGTACGACGGCCTCGTCCAGGTCACTGTAGAAGGCCACGAACCGGGCACGGCATCCGACGGCCCGCTCGGCGAGTTCGGTCAGCACCTCGCTTCCCGGCCGCAGCTGGCGCAGCAGCGGATGAGGCGGGGCCAGCAGGGCCGTCACGGTTCCGCCGTGCGGCGCCGCCAGAGTGATCACCAACGGTACATACGCGTCCCCGTCGAGCCGCTGGACGTAGTAGCGGGCGATCAGCCCGCCCAGGCTGTACCCGATCAGCACCACGGGTCGCCCCCCACTGCGGGCGTGCGCCAGCTCCACCTGGTCGCCGAGCACCCGGGCCGCCGTGCGGATGTCCGGACTGAGTGCGTTGTAGCTGACCGGGACGAGGGGGCCCGCACCGCAACCGCCCAAGCCCTGTTGCAGCGAGGAGACGACCCACTCCCGATCGGCCAGGCCGTGCACCAGCAGCACCGGGATCCCCGACTCGGTCTGGAACAGTTCGTCCCGGTCTCCCGACCGTGCGGGCCGGGCGTGACCGAGCCATCCGGTCAGCCGCCCGACGCCCTCCACGGCGATGTCCAGCGGCAGCCGGGCCAGGCGTACCGCGGCCCGGCCTGCCTCGGCACCGAGACCGCGCACCGGCGACAGCCCCGGCACCGACAGTTGCGTTCTAAAGGGAGTACCCGTAGCCGTTCACCTCCCTGCCTACGTATCGAATTGTCCCATCTGTCCATGGAGTCCGCTCCGTGTGCCCCTTCGATCCCGTACCACCACTGTGGTTGCCGGTGCGGCCGGGCACGGTAGAGCCGTGCAGCACCACTGCACGGCTCTACCGGATGAGAAAGCGACGCCACTTTTCAACACGTTGAAGACGCCACTTTTCAACACGTTGAAATCGACAGAGAACTTCAAGCGACTCGAGGACCCATACCGGCCGTCGGTACGCGGATGGCGCAAGTGCAAGGTGCGCGAAACGCAGGAGGTCATCGTCGGCGCGATCACCGGGTCCTTTGCCGCTCCCGCAGCCTGCTGCTGGACAGGCTCGACGCCTGCGGGCACCTGCAGTACGCCGGCCGCACCACGGGGTGGTTCACGCAGGCCGCTGAGGTCGACGACCGCGGCGGTGGCGCATTGAGAACCAGGCACTCACTCCAGGACGGCCAGGTGGTCCGCGGCGCCGCCACGCCACTCGACCATGAAGAGGGTCGCATCGTCGCTGGTGCGCCCGCCCCGCTGCTGCTTCAGAGTAGGGGAGAGCCGGCGTGCATCGGCCCGTACTCCGGCTTCTGTGGGTTCTAGCCGGTTGACACAGCGGATGAGCCGTTCCTCGCCGAACGGTTCTCCTTCCGCGTCGCGTTCCTCGATCACGCCGTCGGTGTAGAACAGCAGTCGGTCCCCGCGTTGGAGTGTGTGTTGGCTGATCTGCGGGCGCTCGCCGCCGAAGCCGACCGGAAAGGTGGGCGGGCTGTCCAGACGCTGCAGGACCCGATGGTTGCGGATCAGCAACGGCGGGGGGTGGCCCGCATTGACCCATTGAAGCTGCCCGGTCGCGATGTCCAGGTCCATCATCTGGGCGGTGACGAAGTGGTCGGGGCCGAACTGTTCGGCGATCGCCCGGTCCATGTACACGTACTTCTCAGACAGACCGACCCCGGCGCGTCGGGTGTGTCGGTAGGTGCCGACCACGACGGTTGCCATGGTGGCGGCGTCCAGGCCGTGGCCCATGGCATCGAACATGGCTACGTGCAGGGTGTTGTCGTTGAGGGCGTAGTCGAAGCTGTCGCCGGCGATGCTGTAGGCGGGATCCCGGCGACCGCGACCTGCGGCACGGACATCGTCAGTGGCGGCAGCAGGACCACTGCATCTCCGCGGCCACGTTCATCGGCTCCTGGCGACGGGCCTGGAACAACCGGTCGGTGTACGCGTGCTTGGTGGCCAGCATGTCGGCAACCACACCGGCAAGCCTGTGCAGCAGTCGCCGGTCGTCGTCATCGACAGTGTCCAGGGTGAGAGCCAACACTCCCACCTCGTCGCTGCCGTCCAGCAACGGCAGGTACACCCGCACGCCGTCGGACTGAGGGCACTCAAGGGGAGTCACGCGCAGGAAGGCCGTGCCGGCCGGGGAGTCATCAACCGGCATGGCCTCGCCGACCAGCAAACCTCTGCCAGGCAGCGGCACGAGCAACTCCTGTGCGTAGTCCTGCAGCAGGATCGACACCTCGCGGCCGCCGATCCTGGCCACCTCTTCCGCGACCAGCGGCGCGATCAGTTGTGGCGGCATCTCATGCGCTCGGTCCAGCAGCACCCCCAGGAGTCGCTCACCGAAACCCTCCGACCGGTCCACCATGTCCCGGCCAGTGCGCCGCTCACTTCCCGTCATAGCCCGTCCTCTTCTACCGATCGACCGACATCGATCACCCGTGCGAGAGACGATCGCGGCTCTTGTCGTGTGGAACGCTCGCAGCCGGTGCGAACATCACCCGCCGACAGGGCACCAAATAGATCAAATCATGCATAACTGCAATGAAACCGCCAAGCAGTCGCAGAATTGATCACAAACAGGCAGTCACCGGTCGGTTTTGAGGCCAAGTGGACTCCGAGGCCCCCGCTTCGGGAGGGCGGAGCCTGAGAGTCTGATGTGCGAGGTTTGCCGCGGATCGCGCGGGAAGGTCCCGTGGTCGCGGGGATCATGCTTGGTTCCGGCGCTGCTCGCCGCTGTGCTCGCGGAGCCGGGCGGTGTGGCGGGCGGCGTCATCGACGCGTGCCGCGAGGTCGGGGTGGCCGGACGCCAGATACGCGTGCGTGACCGCCAGAGGGCCGATGAGGGCGGCCGCGTCGTTGTCGTCGAGGGCGGCGGTGAGCTCGTCGAGGGCGGTGCAGGCAGCGGCAGGGAGGTCGGTGAGTGCGGTGATCTGGCCGGCGAGCCGGCGCAGGTCCGCGGCGTTGGCGCGGGCCCAAGCGGTGACGGTGCGGTCGGCGGCGCGGCTGTCGCGGGTGGCCTGTACCCGCTGCTCGCCCGTGGTTCCCGGGTTTCCGGGGCGTACGCGCAAGTAGCGGCGTTCAGCGGGCCTGGCGGCTGGAGACGCCGAGCGGGTGGGCCAGGCCGGCCCGGCTGGCGCCCGCCTCCCGGGCCTCTTCGACTAGGCCCGGTTCCCACTCGGCGAGCTGATCACGCACTTCGCGCAGCCGCAGGAGCGCGGCGAGTGCCTGCTCCGAGCCGACCTGGCCGGGCTCGGGATGCTCTGCGTCCCGCAATGTCCGGGCGGTGCGCAGGGCCTCGTGGATCGTCTTCAGTGCCGCGGCGGCAAGAAAGGACGTGGGGGTCAGACCGGGGGCACAGGGGATGGGCTGATCGTCCATGGAGCCTCCAACCAGGTGTCGTCATATTGACGACAGTCCCTGCTTGTCATCATTTGGATGACAGTGTTACAACAAGGGCAGGTGAACGCATTGGAGACAAAAGCCGACCTGAACACTGGAGGTGTTTCACGATGTTGATGCGCACCGACCCGTTCCGCGAGCTTGACCGGCTGACCCAGCAGCTCCTGAACACGACCGGCACCTGGTCGAGGCCGTCGGCGATGCCGATGGACGCCTATCGAGAGGGCGAGCAGTACGTGATCGCCCTCGACCTGCCCGGCGTCACCACCGACGCGATCGAAATCGACGTCGAGCGGAACATGCTGACCGTCAAGGCCGAGCGACGGCCCGTCACCAAGGCGGACGACGTACAGATGGAGCTCTCCGAGCGTCCTCTGGGCGTCTTCTCCCGCCAGCTCGTTTTGGCCGACACCCTGGACACAGAGCACATCAAGGCGGACTACGACGCGGGTGTGCTGACCCTGCGTATCCCGATCGCCGAGCGCGCCAAGCCCCGCAAGGTCGCCATCGGCGGTGGTTCCGCGCACAAGGAGATCAGCGGCTGAGTTCCTCCTCGCAGCCGCGCCGGAGACGGGCAGGCGGCTTCCCCTGCGGCCGCCCCCGTCCTCCCCTCGCCGCCGCAAGCGGAAGGGAGCAGTGATGGTCATGCGATGGGTGGCGTTCCTGGACCAGGTCAAGGAACGCGGCAAGTACGAGACCACCGAGGAAGCCGCGCGGGCGGCCCGTACGGTGCTGGCGCTGCTGGGCGCGCACATGGTGGGCGAGGTACGGGCCGAACTGGCTGCCAGGCTGCCGGAGGAATTGTCACTCATCTTGCTCAATCCGCTCCCGGCGCGCGAGCCGCTCTCTCCCGAGCGGTTTGTACGGGCCACCGCGGCATGGATCGAGGGAGCCACGGAACAGACCGCGGCGTGGGACGTGGGCGCTGTGCTCAGCACGGCCGCGGACGCTGCGGGCGAGGAGCTCACCGGCCGCATCCTGCTCCAGCTCCCGGCGGGCTACGACCTGCTGTTCGGCCACCCTCAGCGCGTATAGCCCACAGGCAGCTACACCCCTTTCTGCTGGACACGCTGCCCGCTGAGGAGGCCGCACTGCCGCGTGAGGCACGGCCGGGCTGGGAACTGGCCGCGGATCCCATGCTCGCCACGCTCGGCGACAAGCGGGACTTCCCCGGTGAGTGGATCTTCGAGCGGAAGCTGGACGGCATCCGAGTCCTCTCCGTCCGGGACGGGAACGGCGTCAAGCTGCTTTCCCGTACCGGCAGACGCCTCAACGCCATGTATCCCGAGATCGTCGACGCGCTCGCCGCGCAGCAGCGCACGGACTTCACCATCGACGGCGAGGTCGTGGCCTTCTCGCACGGCCGCACGGATTTCGCCCGCCTCCAACAGCGCATGGGACTCACCAAACGCCGGGACATCGAAGCGAGCGGTGTCGCCGTGACGTACTACGTCTTCGATCTCCTGCGACTGGAGGGTGCGGACACGAGGTCGCTGCCGCTGCGCACCCGCAAGTCCCTGCTGCGCCGAGCCTTGACCTACCGCGCCCCGCTGCGCATGACGACCCACTGGAACCAGGGCGGCGCCGAACTGCTTGCCGACGCCTGCGCCCGCGGCTGGGAAGGTCTGATCGCCAAACGCGCGAACAGCCGCTATCGGCCGGGCCGATCCACGGACTGGTTGAAGCTCAAGTGCTCGCTGGGCCAGGAGTTCGTCATCGGCGGTTTCACCGACCCGGCCGGCAGCCGGGTCGGGTTCGGTGCGCTGCTGCTGGGCCACTACGAGGGCGATCGCCTCCGCTACGCGGGCAAGGTCGGCACCGGCTTCGACCGCCGTACCCTCCTCGGCCTGCGTGCCCGACTCGATGAACTGAGCACCCCCGAGCCGCCGTTCGCCGACCGCGTCCGCGAAGAGCGTTCCCACTGGGTCGAGCCTGCTCTCGTCGCGCAGATCGCCTTCACCGAGTGGACTCGAGACGGCATGCTGCGCCACCCACGCTTCCTCGGCCTGCGCGACGACAAGGCGGCGCGGGACGTCGTCCGCGAAGGTCCTTCCGCATTCACCACGGGATGAACGGACTCAGGGCGACACTGTCGACGGGGGAGAGCGGCGGCTTCGCACCCCGGCGGGCGGGCCCGGTCGGCGCCGCCTCGCCGGCGAACATCCATCCCACGTCGTGAGCGAGATCCGGTAGATCCGCGCGGAGGACTTCGCGATGCCCACGCCGTTGAGGTACCGCTCGACCGCAGTCGTATAAGTCGCCGGAGGGGTGGGAAGGGGAACCACTCGGGCGCGCGGCCAACTGAGCGTGTCCCCGGCCCTCGGGTCAGTACGGGGCCGTCGGTGCTGGCGTGGCGGCCGCGCGTGCGGTCGCGCAGGTGCCAGTCGAAGGTGCCGCGCACGATGTGGCCCAGGTGGGTGATGTAGTCCTGCAGTCCGGGGCCCGCATCCCCCGTCAGCCGGCCGCCGAGGTCCGTGAAGAGGCACATGACCTGGTTGCGGAGTGCGACCACCTCGGCGGTGGCCCGGCCAGCTGGCAGGCCGCGGTGGTGGGTCAGCAGGTGGACGAGGTTGCGCCTGGCGGGGTTGGCCTCGTGGCGCTCCTTGTCGGCGGAGAACGCTTCGTTGTCCAGCACGGTTATCAGCGAGGCCGCGCTGCACAGGGTGCGGACGGCGGGGCGTCCCGGTCCGGGACACGGACGGCGCTGACTGCCGCTGCCAGCGCAGCCGGTGCGCACATGCCCACAGAGTTCATCCGCCGGGCCGCATAGGTGTTGACGCCGGGGACCCGTCCGGCGGGGTCGGTCTCCTCAGCAAGGTGGAGGGGTCAGGGCCCCGGATCATGGACTCTTCGAGTTATCGATCAACGCGGAGCCTTTCCAAGGTTGCCTCCTGGCCGCGAAGGGGCCCGCGAACCCAGCGGTTGCTGGCGCGACCGGTGCCTGTGGCGGTCTGGTTGTTGATCAGCAGGTGGAGGTTGGCCGTGTTCGGCCAGCGCTCGCGCCGGTCTTCCAGCCAGTCCAGCATCGATAGGTCGAACCTCGGCAAGTGCTCCCGAGGAGAGGCCACGAATGGCCGTGATGTCGCCATGCGTCCGGCGCAGCAGCTCGGCCCGGACGCGGCCAGGCCGCCTACGTGACGTCGCCCTTTCTGGTGATCGTCATGCCGGTCATCCTCCCATCCGTGAGGATGACGAGAGGATGCACCACACAAGGACCGCACGCGCGGCGTGACCATTGCACGAGACCGCCCGGGAAACCGGGGCAAGCTCACTTTATGGAATGGGGTTGCGGTGCGTCGTTCTGTTGTCGCCGGCTTGATCGGCTCTGCCACGCTGGCAGCGGCGGTCCTGTCTCCTGCCGCGGTTTCCGCCGCGCCTGCCAAGGCTGCCGCGCCGGCGGACTTCTACCAGGCGCCGTCGCCACTGCCGGCCGGTGAACCCGGCGCGATCATCCGGACCCGGCCCGCGACGGTTGTCGCGACCGCGGTGACCGCAACTGCCACTACGGCGATGTACCACTCCCGCAACGCCCAGAACGCCGACATCGCGGTCACCGGCACGGTGTTTACACCGACGCTGCCGTGGCTCGGTGCCGGTTCCCGGCCGTGGGTGGATCTCGCGGTCGGCACCCAGGGGCTGGGGCAGCAGTGCGCGCCGTCCAAACAGTTCGTCGCCAGCACCGAACAGGAACTCGAACCGGTCGAGGCGCTGCTGGCGAAGGGCTGGGGTGTCGTCGTCAGTGACTACGAGGGTTACACCACCGGTTCCACCCCCACCTATGTTGCCGGAGTCTCCGAGGCGCACGCCGTGCTGGACATGGCCCGCGCGGCTGCCTCGATCCCCGGGACGGGCGTCTCGGCGGCGACCCCCTGGGCCACGATGGGCTACTCGCAGGGCGGCGGCGCGTCGGGCTGGGCGGCGTCGCTGGCCCCTTCCTATGCTGCGGACCTCAAGCTGATCACCGATGTGTCCGGCGGTGTGCCGGCGGACGTCCGGAACGTGGCCGAATCCCTGGACGGCAGTGTCACCGGCGAGGGCCTGCAGCTCTACGCGCTGATCGGCCTCCAGCAGGCCTACCCCGGCCTGTTCCCACTGGATGACTCCCTCAGCGCTGCAGGCAAGGCCACCGAGGCATCATTGAAAACCCAGTGCGTCGTGCAGACCCTCGCCGGTTACCCCTTGAAGAAGTTCAGTGACTACTCGACGGGCGCGACGATTCAGCAGTTCGACGCACAACCCGGTGTCGCCTCCGTGTACGCGCAGGACAACCTGGTCACCCGGCCGGCACCGACCGTACCCGTGCTCCAGTACCACGGCGCCCTGGACGAAATCATTCCTATCGGCCAAGCCCGTGCCCTGAACCAAGCCTGGTGCACCGCAGGCGTCCGCACGGTCTTCACCGTCGTACCCGGAGATCACATCGCCGGGGAAACCGCCGGCCTGCCCGCTGCGGTCAGCTGGCTGTCCGACCGGTTCGCCGGGCGGCCCGCGGCGACCACCTGCTCGTAGCGCCCACCGCAATCCAACATCGTCGAGGTCTATGTGCCGTTACCGCGCTCGCCCCCGAATGCCGGTGACCGCCGGGGCGGAGTCACACATGCCGACAAGCGGCCGGTCGGCATCCGGAGTACCGGCCAGCCGCAGGCACAGCGCCTTGGCCGGGTCGATGAACCAGCAGTAGTTCGCCGTGCCCAGGTAGAGGGTGCGGGCCCGGGCCGAGAGCATGGCGACGACCTCCTGGTCGCTGTCGATGTCTGTAAGCACTTCTTTGGGCTCCACTGCACGGAGTTCTTTTGGCTCCATAGGCGGGCTGGAGGGGGCGTGCGGGGAGGGTATTCGCGCCCCTGTAGCAAGGCGCTTCGGCCCCACTTCGATCGAGTGGTTCTGCTGGTCCGGGTGGGTGCGTCAGACGGGGCGTTCGACCGTGGCTGGCCAGACTCCCCGTTCGGACAGGTGGAGCACGAGGGCCGCGATGTTCCAGGCATCGTCCTCGCCCCGGTGGTGACGGCCTTCAAGCCGCCGCCCGGCGATCTCCAGGGCCTGTGCCATGCCGGGGCGTTTGCGCAGACCATAGGCCTCGGTGAAGACCGCCTTGGCGTTGGTGTGGTGGCGGCCGAAGGGGTAGGGCGTCCGTGTGGCCTGGCACTGCCGGGTGAACTGGTGTCGGTCGTAGTCGCCCCAACTGACCCACGGCCGGGCGCCTGCGCGGTGCTCGGCCGCCAGCAGCTGGCACGCCTCGGCGAAGCTGACCCCCTGATCGACTTCGTGTGCGGTGAGGCCGGTCAGCTCCGTGCAGAACTCGCTGACCTTGGACCGGACGGGCCTCACCAGGATCCGGTGCCGGGCGAGGCGCTCACCGGCGTCCAGGTCGATGACGGTCAGTCCGATCTCGATGATCTCGCTGACCGCGCCAGGCGGCTGGGAACCGGCCCAGCAGGTCGCCTCGACGTCCACGATGTTGACGAGGCGCTCGGTCCAGGTGCTGTCCATGGCGGGGAGCGTAGGGAGGGGTGGCGGCTGGGGCACCTGGTTTTCGGGGCTGCCCCGACGCCGGCCCGCTCTATACCGTTCTCACCTGCGTCGGATTCCACCGGAACACCGCGCCGACGGCCCGCAGTGAAGCACTGGAAACGAACAATTCGCCTTCAAGGACTACGAGAACCACCCAAGACTCGCAGAACGCCCTCTGGCATGGCCTCGCCGTGTGTGGAGCCAGATCAACTTCTCACGTCGTGGGGCCACTTCCGGTCCGTGCACTGGAGCCCAAGAATGTGCTTACAAACAACCCGTGCATGGGCGTCAACTGGTACGAGGGCGGCTCACCCCCGCCTGCGCGGGGAGGACCTGAGACAGAGACCGATGAGGACGGCGAGCACGGCTCACCCCCGCGCAGGCGGGGGTGAGCCGGCGACGACACCCGCGTGTCGCCCGCCGCGTGGGTCCTCCCCGCGCAGGCGGGGGTGAGCCGAGTTCTTCGACTGCTCGGCCACCTGGTGGTCGCGGGTGGGGACCACGGTGCGGTCCACGATCAGCACCGTGTGAGTTCGTGCTCCACGCCGGTCTTGCGGCCGAGAAGCTGGCCAAGGCCGCCCTCGTCTCGAAGAACCCGATCTACAGCGTGGAGCCTCGCAACGAGGTCATGCTCCTGTATTTCGGTGGCCACCTGCAGGTGGACGAGGACAAGATCCGTACCGCAGGGGCCAAAGAGGTCGTCGGCCGCCTCCGGAAGATCGGCGTGCTCCAGCAGGACTCCCAGCTCGATCTGCTGAGCGCGATGCGTAACGGGGCGGCCCACGCGGCCCCCGACAGCGCTCAGGCCAAGGGGATGATCTCTCCCCTCGCGCGGACGATCGAGACGCTGCTTGGTGATCTCGGCAAGCAGCTGGACGCCTTCTGGGAACGGTGGACGGACGCGGTCGAGGACGCGGTGAACGAGCAGGAGGACGAGGTCTTCCGGGATGTCCAGCTCCGGATCACTCGGGCCCGTCACGCGTTCGAGGATCAGTTCAAGAACCTTCCGCCTGGCTCCAAAGAGCTGGTGATCAGGGCACCCCAGCCTCGCCCACAGGAGTGGATCGAGGCGGTGGAGATCAGTGCGGGCGGCGCTCCTGTCTTCGATGCCTCCGGCGGCGCTTGCCCTGCCTGTGGCGGTCCGAACATCCTCACGTTCGAGCTGTACGAGGCGACGACCACAAACGCGCACTACAGAGCAAACGGCTTCGCCTGTTCCCTGTGCCCCTTCAAGGTGGTCGGCCCGGACGAGATGGCTGCCCTGCGCACGGCCAACACCCCGCCGAAGATAGCCACCGTGGTGTATTCGCACGGCCAGACGCGCACCCCGGCGGAAGTAGCTTTGCTCAAGGCCCAGTTGCCTGACCGATGCTTCCGAAGACGGCCCCGGCTCCCTGAGTCGGGGCCAGGTCCGTGAAATCGATCGCACCTGTAGTACAGGCGCCGTTACCGTCCCTTCATGGACGATTCCCTCTCCTTCGAGAGATTCTTCGAGGGTGCCAAAAAGGCCGCGCACAAGGCCATGGAAGACCATGCTCGTGGCGAGTACGACGAGTTCGCCCTCCATGCCGGAGTGGCGATCGAGCGTCTCGCCAAGGCGGCCCTGTTCAAGATGAATCCGCTCTACATCGCGAGCGGCAAGGTACAGATCGTGACCGAGCAGAAGAAGTTCACAATCCACACAATTAGCATGTCAGAGGCCCTTGTACGTCTGACACAGCTCGGTATCGGCAAGGTCACTCCGTCTCTGCGATTGCTGATCGACTTACGAAACGGAACGGTTCACGCTTCCGGCGGCGACGAAGCGAAGACCCACATCCCGACCTTGGCGAAGGCCATCTCGGTCATCCTGAAGCATCTTGAAATCTCGGAACACGCCTTCTGGGGGCGCTTGACGAGCGCGGTCAACATCGCTGTCGATGAGCAGCGGAGCGAGATCGAGCGGGACGTCCAGCTCCGCATCAGGCAGGCTCGGCACCGCCTTGATGATCGCCTTGAGGGGCTGCCCTTGCCCAATGAGGTCCGCTGGCCCAAGGAGTCCGGCTTCAGCTTCTTCTTCGGGACGGTAGGTCCCGACGCTGACGGAGACGTCGTATCTGTGACGGGCGGTGCGGGCTGCCCAGCCTGTGGCAGACAGGCGAAGGTAACGGTGGAGCCCTCCTCGTCCAAGGGCGATGCGGTCGCCGTGGCTCTGGCTTGCCCGTGGTGCCAACTCCATCTGAATGGCCCAGAGGAGATAGAGGCCTCGGATGCCGACCTGGCCATATCCCTGGAGGTCGCAGACGCCGTCATCCACGGCGACTACGACTAGGTGTGTCTGCTCCCTGCCCCCTTGTCAGTGCCGCGCTCTACCGTGGTTCTGACGGCATTTCATGAGGAATAAGGGGGTAGTGAGTGGCCAACATCGTCTGGCACACAAAGCTGCGTATCCATCTGGATCTGACCCTGGATGACCTCGGCCACGAGGAACACGAGGGGCTGTGGGGCATGGTGTACGGCATGGACCGGATGTACGCGGCCCGGGCCGTTCCCGTCGCGGAGCGGGACCTGCGGTGCGGAGGGGTGTGCCGGGAAGCCGGTGTTGTCGCGCCGATGTACCTGCGCATGCGCAATGGGCGCCGCGAAGCAGTCCATGAACGGCGGGAGGACGAAGACCGGCACATCGTCCCTGTCAGCGACGAGCACAAGGCCTACCAGGCACGCATCCTGCGCGCTGCGGAGGAAGGTGGCTTCCACGGCGACAGCGAGGTTCGCACCCGGGTGGGCCGCAGCTGGATCCAGACCGACACCCTCATCGAAGGAGCCGACGGACTCCGCGTCGGCTGGGAAGTCCAGCTCTCCTCCGCCGGCACCGACGGACCCCGCAGCGCCCGCTCCCGCGCAGCCAAGGCAGAGAAGAACGGCATCACCCCGGCCTGGCACACCGACCGAGCCGACTACGCCCAACGCCACGACACGCACTGGACCCGCAGCAATGACCTCCCCGCCCACGTCATCGCCAAGACCGGCGACCTGCGCGTCATCTCAGGCTTCCGCAAGCTCGACTTCTGGCGCTGCGACCTCCACGCCGATTACCCCTGCCCCCAAGGCGTGCGCCGCTGCGGCAAGCACCACACCACGCCCGTCCCCAAGGACGTGCTTTTCGACGACCTGGTCCGTAAGACCGCAGCCGGCGCCATCGTGCCGATCCAGTTCCGCACCGCCACCAAGCTGCACCGCTTCTGGGTAACCCACACCGACCAGAACCGCTACAACGACCTGCTCAGCGACGACACCCAGCTCCCCGACGTCCCGGAAGACGTACAGATTCCGTCCAGGGCCAGCCATAACCGTCCTACCTGCCGTCCCGACCTTGCGATCGCATCATCCACCACCTCCGCACCATCGGAGGCTCAGCCTCCCGCTGCATTACCGAACCTGCTGCCCGCCCAGCCCACTGAGCCGGCCATCGAAGCGGCCACCCACGGTCAGTCGCGACAACCGAACAGCCCTGACCAGAGCACAGGGGAAAGGGCACGAATCCCCGAAGATCTCATCATGCTTCAGAGGGCTTCAGACCGTGAGCAGCAGGTACTTCAGCAGCTGAGCGATCACGAAGAGCGCAGCCGGCAGCGGCGCATCTGGTTCGAAGCAGCGCAGGCAGCCCAGGGCGCGGTAACTCAGCACGCGCGTTCCCAAGGCCTCAACCGGTTCGAAGTCGAGCGCGCCGTGCGAGCCGCCGCCAGAAGCACAGGAAGTCGACCGCCGCTCACGTGACCAGCCTCCCCGTCCCGCGGACCCGTGCTTGACCGAGGGACCGCTCTCCGCGATCACGGCTGCTTAGCCTCGCCGTTTCGGTTGGGGCGATGAGGCGTCGCTGATGGTCAACTGTCGAGTGACTGTGGCGATTTCGGTGTTCAGCCATGGCAGAGTCCC
>NZ_JBEYFS010000237.1:0-17468 GCF_040634475.1 Streptomyces sp. NPDC007095 | reverse complement strand
TCACGGGTCCAGTTCAGCGCCGAGACACAGCAGTTGACGTACTACGTGATCTACGGGCCGACCCCGAAGGACATCCTGCGCAAGTACACCCAGCTTACGTCTACGCGGAGGGCGCGCCCGGCACGGTGCTGCAGGACTCCGTGTCCGTGCTCAACCCGGGCGCGCGGCCCGTGACCGTGCGGCTGCGCGGCGCGGACGCCGACAACACCAAGCACGGCGACCTCACCGTGCGCGCGGCCGGGAAGTCCACGGACACGGGCGCGTGGATCGCCTTCGCCGGAGACCGGGACGGCCGCCGGGTCCCGGTGCGCACGCTCTTGCTGCGGGTGCCCGCGCACACCCGGGCCGACGTGCCGTTCACCGTGAGTGTTCCGGCGGGCGCGACACCCGGGGACCACCCCGGCGCGATCGTGGCGGGCGCGGGCGGCCGGTCCTCGGCGGTCCGGGTCCAGCTGCGGGTCGGCGGTCCCTCGGTGTCGGCGCTCACGGTCGAGCACGTCGCCGTGCACGGCGGGCGCATCTCGTACGAGCTGGTCAACCGCGGCAACACCGTGCTCACCCCGAAACTCGCGGTACGCGCCGACGGCGTCCTCGGCCGGGCCCTGGACCGCGCCCCGCGCACCCTGCCCCTCGACCTCCTGCCCGGCCGCCGCGTCACGCTCACCGAACCCTGGCGCGACCCCCCGGCGCTGGACGCGGTCGACGTACGGCTGACGGTGACGGCGGCGGGCGGGGCGCGCGCCACGGCGTCCGCGTCGGTGCGGTTCGTGCCGTGGGGCGCGCTCGCGGCCACCGCCGGGGCGGGGCTCGCGGCGCTGGGCGCCTGGTGGGGCGTACGACGTCACAGGCGTCGTACGACGGACGGCGGGACGAGTGAACGGCCGCGTACGGAAGTCGAGTGGACGGGAGCGGTGTCGTGAGCGGAGTCCTGAGCGGCAAGGCGCGGATGTCGGCGCTGATGGCGGCGCTCGCGCTCGTCCTGGCCCCGCTGGCGGGACCGGTGTCCCCGGCGTCGGCAGCCGGGAAACCCGGTGTGAGCCTGTCCAAGTCCGAGGCGGGGACGGGCGGTTCGATCACCGTGACCGGCAACGGATGGCGGCCGAAGACCCTGCTGATGGTGCTGATCTGCGGGCAGGCCGTGCCGTCCCGCGGGGTGATCGGCGGCACCAACTCCTGCGCCAACGCCGGCGGCCGGGCCGTCACCACCGACGTGCAGGGCCACTTCAGCAAGGAACTGCCGGTCACCGAGCCGCCCGAACCGTGCCCGTGCGTGGTGCACGTCGCCACGGTCACAGGGGAGAAGGCGGAGGCCGACGCGATCTTCATGGTCGCCGGGCACTCGGTCGAGCCACTGCCGAAGGAGGTGGGCGGGGGGCGGCTCTCGGTGCTCACCGACACCCGCCTCGACGGGTCGAGCGGGCTGCTGACCTGGTTCGGCGCGCCGGCCTCGCGCGAGCTCGTCTTCACCGTCGGCAACGTCGGTACCGCCGCCGTCAAGGACCCCGTCTTCCAGATCGGCACCTCCCACGGCGTGTTCGCGCCGCAGTGGGAGGAACAGGACTGGCGCGGCACGATCGCACCCGGCAAGAAGGCGCAGATCAAGCTGCCGGTCGAGCTCGCGGCCGGGGCGCACGGCGACTACACGGTCTCGCTGCGGTACGGCGGGAAGGTCCTCGCCGAGCAGCCCTGGGGGGTGGGCCGCCCCTGGGGGGTGACCCTCTTCTGGATCCTGCTCGCCGTGGTGGTGCCGGCCGCGGTCTTCCGGGTCGGGATGGCCGTGGTGGACCGGGTGCGCCCGCGCAGGTCGGCGGGGCGGGCGGGGCGCCACCGGAGCCTGCGCCTGTCCGGACTCGCCTCCCGTGTGCCGAGGCCGGCCTCGTTCCGCATGGCCGAGGCGAGCCCGTCCCGTGTGCCCGGAGCGAGCGCCTCCGCGGCCACGCCCGTGCCACCCGGCACCGCTACGAACCCGTCCCTGCCGTGGTTCACGCCGGACACCGTTCCGGGGACCGCGGCGAACGGTCAGCTCTCCGCACCGCACGACACCGGTCCGACGACGAAGGGGAACACGTGAACAGGCGACGGAGAGTTGAGCCCGGAGGCCGCAGAACGAGTGCGGCCGGGGTGGCGCTGATGCTCGGCGGCGCGGGCATCCTGTTGGGAGTGGCCGCGGTCCCGGCGCAGGCCGCCGAGGTGTCGTACAAGACGGAGTGCATACCACCCGCGGCCTCCGGCCTGGGCCCCGTCGAGGGCACCACCAAGGTGGAGATCACCGCACCGGCGACGGCGAAGGTGGGCGACGAGATCCAGGTCGTGTGGAAGTTCGTCCAGGCGGCGTCCAAGAATCCGGACCTCATCGTCCTGCCGAAGGACTCGGTCAAGCCCACGGGAACTCTCAAGGCGTCCGGTGCGCAGACCGCGGACATCGCGATGGAGGGGCCGCAGAAGAACCCGGAGATTCCCAAGGGCGGCGACATGGTGCTGTCCGACATGACGGGCAAGGTCAAGCTGACGACCGCGGGTGATGTCACGCTGACCCCGGACGCGTACACCATCACCGCCTACTCGACGGACACCAAGTGCACGCCCCAGGAGGCGGTGCCGGCCGCTGCCACCGTCAAGGTGACGGCCGCCGAGGGCGGTTCGACGACCTCGGGTGGCTCAACCTCCGGCGGGACGACCACCTCCGGAGGCACGGCGACGGGTGGTGACACCGGCGGTACGACTTCGGGGGGATCCACGACCGGCGGTGCCACGACGTCCGGTGCCACGACGTCCGGTGGTTCGACGTCCGGTGGTTCGACGTCCGGTGGTTCGACGTCCGGTGGTTCGACGTCTGGCGGTTCGACGTCTGGTAGTTCGACGTCCGGTGGTTCGACGTCCGGCGGCAATGACGGTCAGACCGACTTCGCCGGAAAGACCGTGACCACGTCCTTCGCCTGCGCCTCGCCCGGCCCTGCCAAGATCGACTCTTCGGCGACGATCAACGCCAAGAAGAACGGCGGGAGTTACGACCTCACGGTGAAGACGGCCAAGGGCGTGATGAACAGCCCCGCCCCGCTGCCCGCGGGCGCGCTGAAGCCCTCCATGGTGATCACGGTCGGCGGCGATGACAGCGGCTCGCTCAAGGTCGAGGGCCCTGCCAACAAGGACGCCCTCAACACGGGCGACCCGGTCTCGCTCGGCGATATGACGGGCACGTACAAGCCCGGAGCGGACGGCAAGGCCACGCTCAGCCCAGGTGATCTGACGATCGTCGTGACGCTGAGTGCCGGATCCGACCCGATCACGATTCCCTGCAAGGCGACAAAGACCGCTGTCTCACTGGAACTTGACGTCCAGAAGCAGGCGGGCGGCGTCTCCGGCGCGACGACGTCGGGCTCCGGGTCGTCGTCCGGGTCGTCCTCCGGGTCGTCCTCGTCTTCGTCCTCGTCCTCCTCCGGCGGAGGCCTGGCCGAGACCGGCGCGAACGACCACGGCGGGCTTCGGGCACTCGGCTTCGTGGCCGGCACGGCGATCCTGCTCGGCGGAGCGGTCTTCACCTTCCTGCCGCGCCGCCGCGTGCGCTGACGCCCCCCTCGCACCGTCCGCACCCCGAGGTCCGCTGACATGTCCCACCTGCCCGAGGACCTGCGCTGGACCGGCTTCCCACCGGAGGCGCGCGCTTAGGGCCTGTCCGGCGGATCATGCCGCAGACGCGGGGCTTGGCACGCACATCTGCGACGTCGATGAGGCGCCGCCCGTTTCCTGCGACCTGATCCGCCGGACGGGCCCTGGCCCCGTACCCCGGCGAAGAGCACCGCAAGCAGCACGGACATGCTGAACAGCGTGAGGACCCCGCTCCAGAACGCGTCGTCGAGCGGGGTCCGCCGTCCCCTCCTCACCCGCCGTGCTCCTGCCGCAGATGCGCCCGCATCCGCACGTTCGCGTCGCTCACCGCGCTGTGGTCGAACACCGCGCGCGCCGCGTGGCGCCGTGCGGCGAACTCCCGGCAGGCCTCGCAACCGTCGACGGGAACGGGGGAGCGGCTCACGTCGTACGTCGGCCCGGTCATGGCGTACGCCCCTCTCCGTGTCTGCCGTGCGCCCGCAATTCCCGGTCGCATTCGGCGACCTCGCCCGTGCGGCCGGCTTCCTTCGCGGCCGTCCGCTGGGCGAGCAGGGCCGCGCACACGTCGCAGCCGCCGCCGTACGGGGGCCTGGGCGCCGCCACCGCCGTACGCGCCGTCATGCCGACCACTGCGCGAGCGCCGCCTCGATCGCCCGCAGCGCCGCGGGGGTCGGACGCGCCCGGCCGCCGGGCGGGGTCCAGGAGGAGGTGGCGCTGTGGGCACGGGTGCGGCGGGGTAGTCGGGGGAGGGGCGTGGTGGTCATGGGGCTCACTCCTTGGTTACGTGGTCGCGGACACGCCTGTGCGGAGCGCACCCGGTGGATTACGGTGCGTGTTCACAGTACGAGCATGCCGCGTGAGCAGGGCGGAAATGCCGTGGAAGGGCGCTGGTTCCACACCGGACACTCCAAATTCCACAAATTCCACAGCCGCCGGAGGGGGAGGACGGGATGCCGCAGAGACGGACGGTGACGAGCCGCAGCCAGGAGCCGCGCAGGCGATTCGCCGAGGAGGTGAGGGAGTTACGTGAGCGGAGCGGCGTCAGCCTGCGCCAGCTCGCGGAGCGACTGGGCTGGGACTGGTCGACACTCGGGAAGCTGGAGACCGGGCACACCCTGGGGAGCCCTGAGGTGGCCCAGGCGCTGGACCGGCATTACGGGACGCCGGGGTTGCTGTTGGCGTTGTGGGAGCTGGCGGTGGGCGATCCGACGCAGTTCAAGGAGCAGTACCGCAGGTACATGCTGCTGGAGGCGGAGGCGGTGAGCTTGTGGCACTTCGCCGTGAGTACCGTGCACGGCTTGCTTCAGGCGGATGGGTACGTGCGTGAAGTGCTCGCAGTGGGCGGCACCAAGGGCGAGGAACTGGCCCAGCAGGTGGAGGCGAGGGTCGGCCGCCGCGCGTTGCTGGTGGGCGAGGACGCGCCGCCGTTTCGCACCATCCTGTCCGAGGCTGTGCTGCGCACACCGTTGCGGGACGCCGAGGCGTGGAAGAAGCAGCTCGAACACCTCGCGGAGATGACAGAGCGCCCGAACATCACGCTTCAAGTACTGCCCCAGGCTTCCGGCCTGCACGGCTTGGTGAGCACCGACGTGATGTTCCTGAGGCTGCTCGACGGGCAGACGGTGGCCTACACCGAGACCGCCTACCACGGCGAACTGGTCGAAGAAAACAGGGAGGTTGAGCGTCTGCAACGTGCGTACGATTCGATGCGCGACCTGGCGCTGTCCCCGGCCGAGTCGCGGAAGTTCATCGGGCAGATGCTGGAGGAAGCACCATGCGATCCGTCGACCTGACAGCCGTGACATGGCGCAAGAGCAGCTACAGCAATTCGGACGGCGGCGAGTGCATCGAGGTCTCCGACGACCTTCTGGCCGCTGCCACTTGGCGCAAGAGCAGCTACAGCAACCCGGACGGCGGCGCATGCCTCGAAGTCGCCGACAACCTCCCCACCCCCACCCCCCTCGTCCCCGTCCGCGACTCCAAGAACCCCCACGGGCCCGCCCTCATACTCCCGGCGGCGGCCTGGGCGTCCTTCGTCACGGGCGTACGACGTGACGAGCTGCCCGGCGCCTGAGGCTCAGCGCTTGCCGATGTCGACGGCCCACACGCCCGTACGGTCGTAGGCCTCGATCGCGGCACGCCATGACCGCGTTCCTCGGCGAGCGCAGGTGAACACCTCGGTCGGCAGGAAAACGCCGGAGGGCCGCCGCACCCCAAAGGATGCGGCGGCCCTCCGACAAGCCCTGGACCTACGTCAGTGCACGTCGCCCATCAGGACCTTGACCTTCTTGCGGTACATCCACACCGCGACACCGGCGATCACGGCGAGCGTGGCCTCCAGGGCGACGATGCCCGTCTTGTTGAGGTCGACGTTGGCGATGGACAGCAGACCCGTCGTGGCGTCACCGGCGGTGACGGCCAGGAACCAGACACCCATCATCTGGGAGGCGTACTTCGCGGGAGCCATCTTCGTGGTGACGGAGAGGCCGACCGGGGAGAGCGTCAGCTCACCGACGGTCTGCACGAAGTAGATCGCGACCAGCCACATCGCGGCGGCCTTGTGACCACCCTCGGCGATCGTCAGCGGAGCCAGGAACAGGAAGAACGAGGCACCGATCAGGATCAGACCCGACGCGAACTTGGTGGCCGTGCTCGGCTCCTTGCCGCGCTTGTTCAGCGCCAGCCACGCCCAGGCGAACACCGGCGCGAGCGCCATGATCATGACCGGGTTGACGGACTGGTACCAGGAGACCGGGAACTCCCAGCCGAAGATCGTGTTCTCGGCGGAGGAGTCGGCGAAGATCGACATGGTCGAGCCGCCCTGGTCGTAGATCATCCAGAAGACGGCCGCGGCGACGAAGAACCAGATGTACGCGGACATCTTCGACTGCTCGGCGCGGTCGAGGTCCTTGTCCCGCTTGATGCGCGCGATGACCATGACCGGGATGATCAGACCGGCGATGGTGATCGGGACCAGCAGCCAGTTCAGGGTGTAGTGACCCGAGAAGCCGACGACGCAGTAGAAGACCACCGCGACGGCCGCCCACAGCGCGGACTTGCGCAGCGTCGCGGCCTTCTCCGCGGCCGACAGCGGCGTGGGGATCTCGTGCGAGCGCGGGTTCAGGTGACGGCCACCGAGCAGGTACTGGGCCAGGCCCAGCGCCATGCCGAGCGCGGCGAGCGCGAAGCCCAGGTGCCAGTTGACGTTCTCGCCGACGGTGCCGATGACCAGCGGAGCGGCGAAGGCGCCGACGTTGATGCCGATGTAGAAGAGCGTGAAGCCACCGTCACGGCGCGGGTCGTCCGGGCCGTCGTAGAGGTGACCGACCATCGTGGAGATGTTGGCCTTCAGCAGACCGGAACCGATCGCGACGAGCCCGAGGCCGCCGTAGAACGTTCCGGACGAGGGCAGGGCCAGCGTGAGGTGGCCCAGCATGATGATGACGCCCGCGACGGCGACCGTCTTGCGGGGGCCGAGGACGCGGTCGGCGAACCAGCCACCCGGCAGGGCGAGCAGGTACACCAGGGACAGGTACACCGAGTAGATCGCGGTCGCGGTGGCCGCGCTCAGGTGCAGGCCGCCCGGTGCCACCAGGTACAGCGGGAGCAGAGCCTTCATGCCGTAGTAGGAGAATCGCTCCCACATCTCGGTCATGAAGAGAGTGGCCAGTCCGCGGGGGTGGCCGAAGAAGGTCCTCTCGGAACCGGGGGTGCCCGGAGTCACCGAGTCCTTCGTCAGGCTGGACGCCATGGTCGTTCCTTGCTGGTCGGGACGCGCTGCTTGAGCGTTACGCGCCCGGTGGGGGGCGGCCGGCACCGGCGGGGTTCGCCCGTCCTTCCCCACGCCCACGGGGAGTCCGCTCCGGATTGCGAAGCGGCGGACGGCGACCACCGGGATCCACGCCCGTCACGCATCGATGCGCTCGGGCCCGGCCACAGGTCATTCCTTTCAAGGCTGGCGAACACCAGCCCGCACATGAAAGAGACCTTCAGCGTCAAGTGCGTGCCAAAGGTCCCTACGGGTGCTACAGGCGTCTGGTCACCATACGACATCTCAATGTGGCATATGGAAGGACTTGAGACATGGATCACAGGTGATAATGGAACCACGGATACCTATTCGAAGGTGTCAGGCAAGATCGCTTCCCACAGCCGCAGGCAGGAAACCGTACAGCCCCAGGTAAGAATTACGGTTGGCGATCACACCACAGGCGCTGTCCGCGGCGGACTACCATCACCCCATGACCCGTGTACTGCTCGCCGAGGACGACGCGTCCATCTCGGAGCCATTGGCCCGCGCCCTGCGCCGGGAGGGTTACGAGGTCGAAGTGCGCGAGGACGGACCCACCGCGCTCGACGCCGGAATGCAGGGCGGCGTCGACCTGGTCGTCCTGGACCTGGGCCTGCCCGGTATGGACGGCCTCGAAGTGGCCCGCCGCCTGCGTGCCGAAGGCCATACCGTCCCCATCCTCATCCTGACCGCGCGCGCCGACGAGGTGGACACCGTCGTCGGTCTCGACGCGGGCGCCGACGACTACGTCACCAAGCCCTTCCGACTTGCCGAACTGCTCGCCCGTGTCCGGGCCCTCCTGCGGCGCGGCGCCGCGGAGCCGCAGCAGCCGCCCGCCACGCACGGGGTGCGCATCGACGTCGAGTCGCACCGTGCCTGGATGGGCGACGAGGAACTCCAGCTCACGGCGAAGGAGTTCGACCTGCTGCGGGTCCTCGTCCGGGATGCCGGCAGGGTCGTCACGCGTGACCAGCTGATGCGCGAGGTCTGGGACACCACGTGGTGGTCGTCCACCAAGACCCTCGATATGCACATCTCCTGGCTCCGCAAGAAGCTCGGCGACGACGCGGCGAACCCCCGCTACATCGCGACGGTACGAGGAGTCGGCTTCCGCTTCGAAAAGAGCTGAGGTCCGCGGGGCGGAAGTGGGGCGGGGATCCCTGCCTGGAGGCTCTGTCCCCGCCCCCCCCCGCGTCGTCCTGAAGACGCGGAACCAGCGCCGACAAGAGCGCCCCGTCAGGGGCGCGGGGCCGTTACATATGCGGCTCCGCCGCGTGGGCGCGCCCAGCCCCCACCGGCCCGCGGACAGGGAACGACCCCACCTCACCCCCACCTCACCCACTCGCGCCCGAAGAACCCCGGCGATACCCGAACGCCCGCCCCCGCCCCAGTCCGGCGCAGCGTCAAGGCACACTGGTCCACGTACAGCCACCCGCCCGGAGGACCCCGTGCGTCGCCGTCTCATCCAGTCCACGCTCGCCGTCGTGCTCGTCGTGATCGCCGTCTTCGGCGTGTCCCTCGTGATCGTCGAGACCCGCACGATCAGCAACAGCGCCCAGGAACGCGTGGACTCCGAGGCCCTGCGCCTGGCCAGCATCGTCGACAGCCGCATCCTCGGCGACGAGCACATCAACGCGGAGATCCTCAAGAACCAGGTCGCGGAAGACCGGTACGCCGTGATCCGCATCCCCGGCCAGGCCCCCGTCGAGCTCGGCCTCCAGCCCACCGGTGACGTCATCCACTCCACGGCCAAGGGCGAGGAGGGCGAGACGGTCACCGTCCAGGAGCCACGCTCGGCCGTGACGCGCGAGGTCGGCCGCACCCTCCTGATCATCGCCGCGGTCGCGCTGCTGGCGATCGTCGCCGCGGTCCTGCTGGCCGTACGGCAGGCCAACCGACTCGCCTCCCCGCTCACCGACCTCGCGGAGACCGCGGAGCGGCTCGGCTCCGGCGACCCCCGCCCGCGCCACAAGCGCTACGGCGTCCCCGAGCTGGACCGTGTCGCCGATGTCCTGGACAGCAGCGCGGAGCGGATCGCACGGATGCTCACCGCCGAGCGCCGCCTCGCCGCGGACGCCTCCCACCAGCTCCGTACGCCGCTGACGGCCCTCTCCATGCGCCTGGAGGAAATCACCCTGACGGATGACCCGGACAACGTGAAGGAGGAGGCCACGATCGCCCTGACACAGGTCGAGCGCCTCACGGACGTGGTGGAGCGGCTGCTCACCAACGCCCGCGACCCCCGTACCGGCTCCGCCGTCACCTTCGACCTCGACGAGGTCATCAAGCAGCAGCTGGAGGAGTGGCGCCCGGCCTACCGCAGCGCGGGCCGCGCCATCGTCAGCTCGGGCAAGCGGCATCTGCAGGCCGTCGGCACCCCGGGCGCGGTCGCTCAGGTCCTGGCCGCGCTCATCGAGAACTCGCTCATGCACGGCGGCGGCACGGTCGCCCTGCGCACCCGTGTCACGGGCAACCAGGCCGTCGTGGAGGTCACGGACGAGGGCCCCGGTGTCCCCACCGACCTGGGCGCCCGCATCTTCGAGCGCACGATCAGCGGCCGCAATTCCACGGGCATCGGCCTCGCGGTCGCCCGCGACCTCGCGGAGGCGGACGGGGGCCGTCTGGAGATGCTCCAGGCCCAGCCGCCGGTGTTCGGCCTGTTCCTCTCCCGCACCCCGCTGAAGAGGCCACCGCTGGTGGAGGACGAGGAACGAACGGTCAGATAGCCCCGGACGGCAGGACAGCCCCGGACGGTCGCACACCCCCGGACGGTAGGACAGCCCCGGACGGCAGGACAGCCCCGGACGGTCGCACAGCCCCGGACGGTAGGACAGCCCTGGACCGGCCCTGGACGGCTCAGTTGGCCCGTGCGCGCGCCCGGGACCGTCGAGGCTTCGGCTCCTCGTCGAGGAGCGCCTCCGCGCTCTCCAGGACCTCACGCGCCTCGTCCGGGACCGTACGGAAGACCCACGTGCGGTACGACCAGAACCGGAACAGCGTCGCGACGCCGATGCCGAGGAACTTGAAGATGTTGCTCTGCAGCGGGCTGTCCCAGCCGAACCCGTACGTCGCCACGTACAGCACACCGTTCTCGATGACCAGCCCCACCGCGCTGAACAGCACGAAGAGGCCCATCTCCTTGGTGCGGCCGCCACGGTCACGGTCCCGGTACGTGAAGTAGCGGAACCCGACGTAGTTGAAGACGATTGCGACGATCGTGGCGATGACACTTGCCCGTACGACCTGCAGCCCGGTCGCGCTGCGCACCAGGTTGAAGGTCACCAGGTTGACGAGAAGCCCCGCTCCGCCGACTGCCCCGAACTTCGCGATCTCCCGGAACAGCCGGTCGAAACGGCGGCGAACCGCGCTGCGGGGCCGTACGTGAAGCCCCGAAGAAGCACTGCCCATGGTGTCGCCAGCCCCCGTAGGTCGGACATCGGTCGAAAAATTCAACCCAGCCACTCTAACCAGCGGGCCGCCCTCGTGCCTGTGGACGGTCTCACGGGACCGGAAAGAGCGAGTCACAGCGGGGGAAAACCGGGGCCGCAGGCGGGATCACAGCCGGACCGCGGGCGCGGAATCCGGCCCCCATGCGCGACCGATACCCTTGGAGCGTGACGTTCCCGGTAGTCGGCATGGTCGGCGGGGGCCAGCTCGCTCGTATGACACACGAGGCGGGCATCCCGCTCGGCATCAAGTTCAAGCTCCTCAGTGACACCCCTCAGGATTCCGCGGCGCAGGTCGTCGGTGATGTCGTCATCGGCGACTACCGCGACTTCGACACGCTGCGTGAGTTCGCGCGGGGCTGCGATGTGATCACCTTCGATCACGAACACGTACCCACCGAGCATCTGCGTGCCCTGGAGGCGGACGGCATCCCCATCCGTCCCGGCCCGGACGCGCTCGTGCACGCCCAGGACAAGGGCGTGATGCGCGCGAAGCTCGACGAGATCGGCGTGCCGTGCCCACGGCACCGGATCGTGACCGACGTCGAGGACGTGGCCGCGTTTGCGGCGGAGGGCCTCGCCGAAGGGGCCGAGGGCGACGGTTTCCCGATCATCCTCAAGACGGTCCGCGGCGGCTACGACGGCAAGGGCGTCTGGTTCGTCCGGTCGATCGAGGAGGCGGCCGACCCCTTCCGGGCCGGCGTGCCCGTCCTCGCCGAGGAGAAGGTCGACTTCGTACGGGAACTCGCGGCGAACGTCGTCCGCTCCCCGCACGGCCAGGCGGTCGCGTACCCCGTGGTCGAGTCCCAGCAGGTCGACGGCGTCTGTGACACGGTGATCGCCCCCGCGCCCGGCATACCGGACGAGCTGGCCCTCCAGGCCGAGGAGCTCGCGCTGCGCATCGCCAAGGAACTCGGTGTCGTCGGTCACCTGGCCGTCGAGCTCTTCGAGACCCCGGACGGCCGCATCCTGGTCAACGAGCTGGCCATGCGCCCGCACAACTCGGGCCACTGGACCCAGGACGGCGCGATCACCTCCCAGTTCGCCAACCACGTCCGCGCGGTCCTGGACCTCCCCCTCGGCGACCCGCGCCCGCGCACCAAGTGGACGGTCATGGTCAACGTCCTGGGCGGCGACTACCCGGACATGTACTCCGCGTACCTGCACTGCATGGCCCGGGATCCCCAGCTGAAGATCCACATGTACGGCAAGGACGTGAAGCCCGGCCGCAAGGTCGGCCACGTCAACACCTACGGCGAGGACCTGGACGACGTCCTCGAGCGCGCCCGCCACGCAGCCGGTTACCTGAGAGGCACGATCACCGAATGAGCCCCGTCGTAGGCATTGTCATGGGGTCGGACTCCGACTGGCCCGTCATGGAAGCGGCCGCGCAGGCGCTGGACGAGTTCGAGATCCCCTACGAGGTGGATGTCGTCTCCGCGCACCGCATGCCGCACGAGATGATCACGTACGGCGAGCAGGCCGCGGAGCGCGGGCTCAAGGCGATCATCGCGGGCGCCGGCGGGGCGGCCCATCTGCCCGGCATGCTCGCGTCCGTCACCCCGCTGCCCGTCATCGGCGTGCCGGTCCCGCTGAAGTACCTCGACGGCATGGACTCGCTGCTGTCGATCGTGCAGATGCCGGCCGGTGTCCCGGTCGCGACCGTCTCCGTCGGGGGCGCGCGCAACGCGGGCCTGCTGGCCGCCCGGATGCTCGCCGCGCACGACGAGGAACTCCTCACCCGCATGCGGGAGTTCCAGCAGGAGCTGAACGACCAGGCCACCGAGAAGGGCAAGCGGCTGCGCGCCAAGGTCGAGGGCGCGGGCGGCGGCTTCGGCTTCGGCTCCGGGAAGTGACGCGCATGGCCTCCCCCACCTCGTCCGCCACGTCCACGTCGTCCCTCGACGGGGCCCGCGCCCTCCTCGCCGACTTCCCCGTCGTCGACGGCCACAACGACCTCCCCTGGGCGCTGCGCGAACAGGTCCGCTACGACCTCGGTGCCCGCGACATCGCCGCCGACCAGAGCGCCCACCTGCACACCGACCTGGCCCGGCTGCGCGCCGGCGGCGTCGGCGCGCAGTTCTGGTCGGTGTACGTCCGCTCGGACCTGCCGGGCGCGGTCACCGCGACGCTGGAACAGATCGACTGCGTACGGCGGTTGATCGACCGTCACCCCTCCGACCTGCGGGCCGCGCTGACCGCCGCCGACATGGAGGCGGCGCGCGCGCAGGGCCGTATCGCCTCCCTGATGGGCGCGGAGGGCGGCCACTCCATCGACAACTCCCTCGCCGTGTTGCGAGGGTTGTACGCGCTGGGTGTGCGCTACATGACCCTCACCCACAACGACAACATCGCGTGGGCGGACTCGGCGACGGACGTGCCCACCGTCGGCGGTCTGTCGGCCTTCGGCCGTGAGGTCGTGCGGGAGATGAACCGCGAGGGCATGCTGGTCGACCTCTCGCACGTCGCGGCGACGACCATGCGGGACGCGCTCGACACGAGCTCCGCGCCGGTGATCTTCTCCCACTCCTCCTCGCGCGCGGTGTGCGACCACCCGCGCAACATCCCGGACGACGTCCTGGAGCGGCTGCCCGCCAACGGGGGAGTGGCGATGGTGACGTTCGTACCGAAGTTCGTCCTCCAGGCGGCGGTCGACTGGACGGCCGCGGCCGACGAGAACATGCGCGCGAACGGCTTCCACCACCTCGACACCACCCCCGAGGGCATGAAGGTCCACCGCGTCTTCGAGGAGTCCCACCCGCGCCCCGTCGCCACGGTGTCGACGGTGGCGGACCACCTCGACCACATGCGCGAGGTCGCCGGCGTCGACCATCTCGGCATAGGCGGTGACTACGACGGCACGGCGTTCACCCCGGACGGCCTCGACGACGTCTCCGGCTACCCGAACCTGATCGCCGAACTGCTGGACCGTGGCTGGTCGAAGACCGACCTCGCCAAGCTGACCTGGCAGAACGCGGTACGGGTGCTGGGTGCGGCCGAGGACGTGGCCCGTGACCTCCGGGCCACCCGCGGCCCGTCCAACGCGACGCTGGAACAGCTGGACGGCTGAGGCGCCGCCCCGGTGACTTCCCGGTGGGTGGGTGTACCCCCGAACGCCCTGTCCACCAGGGGCCCTGCACACCATGGACCCCGAGCCGGCCCCCGTCCTGGAGCGCGCCCGCGCCTTCCTCGCCGGTCACCCCGTCGCCGACGGTTACAGCGCTCTGCCCTGGGCGCTGCGCCACCTTCCCTGGTGCGACCTGGAGCTGGGCGGGAGCTCCGTGGACACCGAGGTGCCGCGGCTGCGGGAAGGACAGGTGGGCGCGCCGTTCTGGTCGCTGCACCTGCCCGAGGGGCTGGCCGGGGACCGGGCGGTCGGCGCGACCCTGGAGCGGCTGGACCTTCTCCTGGGCCGCGTCGACGGCCTCCCGGCTGGATCCGGCGTCGAAGTCGAGGTGGAACTGCTGCCCGTTGCGGTCGGCCCGGGGCCACTCCGGCGCCCTGTACCCCGGGGACCGCTGGAACGCCAGTCGCGGGGCGTCCGGGATCCGCAGGACGACCCAGTCGTCGTCCTCGGCCTCGGGGGTGCCGCCCGCCACGCGCGCGTAGAATCCGGCGAGGGCGCGCGGGTCGGGGCGGTCGAGCACGACGGAACGCAGTGCCGCGACGGGTTGTTCCACGACGTCCTCCTCGGTCAGCAGGCGCAGAGGCAGAACGGGTGCCCCGCCGGGTCGGCGTACACACGCCAGGTGCGTGAGCGGTCCTCGGCGTCGAGTGCCCGTGCGCCGAGCGCCAGCACGCCCTTCTCGGCGGCGTCCAGGTCGTCGACGGTCAGGTCCAGATGGAACTGCTGCGAGTCGTCGGGCGCGGGCCACCGCGGCGGTACGTGGCCGGGGGCGGCCTGGAAGGCCAGCGAGGGCCCCTCCGACACCTTCAGGTCGACCCAGTCCCCGTCCCCCTCGACCGTGCCGCCGAGCACCTCGGCGTAGAACCCGGCGAGGGCGCGCGGGTCGGGACAGTCCAGGACGACGACACCCAGCTTGGCGAGAGCCATGACTTCCTCCTCGAAGTCGAAGACACCCGGTTACCCTCAGAGGCCTATAACCGGTAACGGCTACTGCATGCTCCTGCATATGAGGTACCAGGGCAAGGGGGTGGACGCCGGGCGCACCGGAAGCCGTTGGACGTCTCGGGAGACCCTCGGGTAACTTTTGGCCAAGGCTTGATCATGGCCAAGCACGCGCGGAGACGGGGGAGTTGACCTCGACTCCGCGCGGTGATGGGCGTGTGAGGCCCACGCACATTTCTGACTTCGCCCTAGGGGGACCCTGATGAACAAGGCACGACTCGGCGCACTGGCCACGGCGGCCCTCGGAACGGTCGCCGCACTGGGGATCTCCGCTGCCCCGGCCCAGGCGGGCACCGCCGGCTACAACCTCTGTTACCAGGCCACGGACCTGTGGGCCGACCGCATGTGCCTCTTCTACAACTCCGACCAGCAGGGTTCCTTCGCGTCCTTCACGCAGAGCCACTCCGACCTGGCCGGGTGGATCTTCGGTCAGCAAGGGACGACCAACGCGGGTATGGGACAGGCCGTCAAGAACAACGCGGCGAGCGCCGCCAACCCGGGCGCCAGCTGCTGGCGCGTGTACTACAACAGCAACTACGCCGGCGCGAGCGACCTCATCAGCAGCTACTCGTACCGGGGCCTGGCCAACACGTACAACCAGGACGCCTCCGTCAAGGTCTGCTGACGGCTCTGAGCCCCGCCGTGGATGCGGTCGCCGTCGCGGGCGGCCGCATCCACGGCATCCCAGGCGACGCACCCTGCAACGCCCCGCCCTTCCTGATGGAGCCGCTATGAGACGCCCACGCCTGCGCGCGACCCTCCTGGCCGCCCTGGTGTCCGCCCTGGCGGCCGGACTCGTCGGCGGCTGCTCGTCGAACGGCGGGACGGACGGGCGGCCCGCGCCCCCGAGCGCCTCGTCCACCCGCCCCGCCGCCGTCCTGGGCTTTACTCCGCGGCGCCTCGAACTTCCCGTGTACGACTACCAGTTGAGCCCGGCCGAGTACGCCGAAGTCGCCAGGGCGAAGAACATCCTGATCGCCGCGTGTATGACACGGTACGGATTCTCCTGGAGCGCGCCGACGCCCACCGTCCCCCTTCAGGACCGCAGATACGGCGTCATCGACCTCCCGGCCGCCCAGCGGTACGGCTACCACCTGCTTCCCACGGACGATCCGGCCTCCGCTCCCGTCGCACAGGCCCGGATCTCCAAGAAGGAGACGGACGTCCTGACCGGCGGGCAACTGCTCGACGACGGCACCGGGAAGCCCCGTCTGATGGCCGGATACACCGCCCCCGTGCGGCGGGTCGACGGCAAGGAGGTGCCGTCCGGCGGCTGCGCCCAGGAAGCCGAGCGGAAGCTGCTCGGCCGCGCGGACCTCACCTCCCGGGCCGGCGTCGTGAGCCGGATCAACACCGGGTCGTTCGCCGCGTCCCTGAAGGACCCGGTCGTGAAGAAGGCGATGGCCCGGTGGTCCGCGTGCATGAAGGAGGCGGGGTACAACTACGCCGACCCGCTCAAGAGCATCGCGTCCGCCCGTCTCGACTCCGCCTCCGTGCCCCCCTCCGAGATCCAGTTGGCGACCGCCGACGTGAAGTGCAAGCGGTCGATGGGCCTCATCGGCACCTGGAGCCGCGAGGAGTCGGCCATCCAGCGCCGGATGATCAAGGAGAACGCGAAGGCCACGGCCGAGCAGCGCGGCGACAACGCGACCCGGCTGCGCAACGCGGCCGCGGTGATCCGCAAGTCCGGGAAGTGAGCGCCCTCACCAGGCAGGGCCGCCGCGGTTACCCCCTCCCTGCGTGCTGGAGGTAACGTCGCGGGCATGAGTGAGAGAGGGCACGCGCCCGGAGGCCTGGAACTGGTCCAGTCTCTGGTGAACACCCTGGACATCGAGTCGGGCGCCGACTCGCTGGACGCGGCGGAGGGCCGGACGTGCTTCGGGCTGACGGCGGACGACGTACCGTCGGCGCGTGAGCTGCGGGAATCACTGCGCGTGGCCCTCCTCGCCCACGCCGGCCACCCGCCGCACCGTGAGGTCACCCCGCTGGACGCCCTGCTGGCGCGGGCCCCGCTGTACGTGACGGTCGACGCCCGGGACGGCTCGGCCGCCCTCGCCCCCGCCGACGTACGCCCCCTGCTCTTCCGGGTCGCGGCGGCCGTCGCCGAGTCCGTGGTCGCGGGCACCTGGACCCGGCTGAAGGCCTGTGAGGCCGAGACCTGCCACTGGGCGTACTACGACCGCAGCCCGGCCGGACGCGGCCGCTGGTGCTCGATGCAGGTGTGCGGGGCACGCGCGAAGATGCGCCGGTACCGGGCCAAGGGACCTTAAGCCCCGCGAGCCACAGGAAGTTCACCGGCCACGGACGTACTCCGTGGTGCAGAATGCAACAAGACGCCGGTTCGGCCGACTGAGCCTCGGCCGAACCGGTGTCGTCCGTCCTTCCGGTGCTGTGCGGTCACAGCGCTAGGTCCTGTCGTCAAATTCCCGTCGTCCGCCCGGAGGGCGGGCCCTGCGGCGTCAGGTGCGTGCTCTCGGCGTGCCGGGCACAGGCCCTC
>NZ_JBEYFS010000236.1:10891-17519 GCF_040634475.1 Streptomyces sp. NPDC007095 | reverse complement strand
TTCCGCGACATGGTGATGTCGATGAAGTCGTAGGCGAGGTCCTTGTTCTTGGCGGCCACGGACGCCGGCACGGGTGCCGGTACGGCCACGGACGCGGGCACGGGTGCCGGCACCACGCTCTCCGAGGGTGAGGGGACCACTGTCGGGGGCGGCGCGGAATCCGAAGGTGCGGCGGACGCCGCAAAGCTGTCCGAGGCAGAGGCCGAGTTGGCGGCGCAGCGGCTGGAGCGGGAGCGGATCGAGCGGCGGAAGGCCGAGAAGCAGGGACCGATCGCGGCCGGGGCCAAGCTCAGCGGGACGGCCGCCGATCTGCTCGCGGCGGTGCGGGCCGTGGAAAGCGGCGAGAAGCCCGTGGCCACCGCCTTCCGTGAGCCCGAGCCGAGGCCGCGCAGAACGGTCGCCCCGGAGCCCGCGCCGCGCCCCCAGCCGGTGGCCGCCCCGGCCGGGACCTCGGCGGCCCTCGCGCCGGAAGCCGTCGCCGCCGTACGCGCCGTACTGGGCGAGGGCGGCGCACCCGACACCCTCGCACCGGGGGCCCTCGCGGCCCTCGGCGAGGGCGCGGACGACCAGCTGCGCGAGGACCCCTGGCAGTTGCTGCGGGTCGCCGGGGTGCGGCCCGAGCAGGCCGACGGGTTCGCCCGCGCGCTGCTCGGCGCGGAGTGCCGCCCGGACGACGAGCGGCGCGGGCGGGCGGTCACCGCATGGCTCCTCGAGCAGGCGGCCCTCGCCGGGCACACCGCCCTCGACGCCCCGGCGCTCACCGCCGCGCTGGCCCAGCGCGCGGTGCCGGATCCGGACGCGGCCGTGCAGAGCGCCCTCGCGGAGGGCGACGCGCTGGTCTTCCAGGACGCCCTCGACACCGCTCCCCCGGCCCAGGAGGAGGGCGCCGAGGAATCCGAGGAGCGCCCGGTCCGTGTCCTCATCGGCCTGGAGCGGTACGCGCTGGCCGAGGAGAGCCTCGCCGACGGGCTGGCCCGGGTCATGAACTCCGTACCGAAGACGGACGGCTCCGCCGACGGGTGGGAGCGGGCCGCCGCGTCGGCCACCCGCTCCGCCGCGGAGCTGATCCGGGCGGTCGCGGGCCACGGCCTGGTCCTGCACACCGGCGGGCACGCGTCCCAGGCCGAGGCGGCGGCACTGCTGCACGCCGCGCGCGGTCTCGGCCTGCGCGGCTGGGCCGCCACCCACACGTCGAGCGGCCGTGACGACTTCACGGCCCGGATGGCGCGGTACGACCTGCCGGACGGCCCCTCGGACGGCGGCCCGTCGGGCGACGCCGGGGACGGGCCGGTCACCGGGGTCACCACCGTCGCGGGACTCCTCTCGGGCGCCGAGGGCCCGGGCCGGGACCCGGACGGCGCCTTCGACCTGGACCTCCTGGTCGTCCTGGACGCACCGCAGCTGGACGTCGAGACGGCGGCGATGCTCGCCGAATCGCTGCCGGACGGCGCGCGGCTGGTGCTGAGCGGGGACCCGGGAGTGCTGTGGTCGGCGGGTCCGGGGCGGGTCTTCGCCGATCTGCTCGCCGCCCGGGTGTGCCCGCAGGTGGCCTCGCGGACGCCGGACCCCGGCCCCGTCGGGGAGCTGGTCTCCGGGGTGGGCATCGGCGAGCTCAACCAGGTCGAGGCGCCCGGCAAGGAAGTCGTGATCGTCCCCGTGCGGGACGCCGGCGAGGCGGTGCACCGGACCGTGCAGCTGGTCGCGGACTCGGTGCCGCGCGCCATCGGCATCCCTGCCGAGCAGACGCAGGTGATCGCCCCGGGGCACGGCGGCGCGGTCGGCACCCGCGCGCTGAACAGCGCGCTCAAGGAGCGGCTGAACCCGGGTCCCGGCCGCTTCGGGGGCTTCGACCCCGGGGACCGCGTCGCCCACTCCCCCGCTCCGGGCCGTACGGCGGTGGGGCACGTGGTGAAGGCCGACGCCGACGGACTGCACCTGGAGTGCTCGGGTCTGCCCGTCGTCGTACCGAAGGAGCTGGTGGAGCAGTCGGTGCGGCACGGCTGGGCGCTCACGGCGCACCAGGCGGTCGGTCTGCGCTGGCCCGCCGCGGTCGTGGTGCTCCCCGGTGACGCGGCGGCGGCCCTGACCAGGCCCTGGGTCTACACGGCCTTCGGCCGGGCCGAGCGCCATCTGTCCGTGGTCCACGGGGTGGAGCAGGCCCTGCAGCGGGCGGTGGCCGAGGTCCCGCAGAAGCCGCGCACCACGCGTCTGCCCGCCCTGCTCAAGGCACAGGTCCCGCCAGCGGGCTGAGCCGCCGCCCAGGGACACGGCTCCCGTACGCGGGAAGGTGGCGGCCACCGGGCTTCCGGTGACCGCCACCTTCCTGTGACGCGGTGCTCAGCTCTCCCCCGACGGGATGCTCGGGATCCTGTGCCGCGATGCTCAGCGATCGGCGTCCAGCGGCTCCAGATCCCCGTCCGGGTCCAGCTCGGAGTCCGGGCCGAGGTCGTCCTCCAGCTCGTCGTCGTCCGACTCGTCGTCGAAGACCGCGCTGACGTCGAAGCGGCAGACCACACGCTGCGGATCGATCGCCTCGAAGGGGGTCTCCAGCCACTCTCCGGGGTCGGCCGGTTCGTCGGCGGCCGTGACCCAGAGTGTGGAGTCGCCCTCCTCCAGACCGAACTCCTTGTGCCGGGAGGCGATCTCGTCCGGCTCGAACTCCCCGAACAGGACGCCGAGCGCCCCGTGCACCGAGCCGGACACCGCGTCGAAGCCCGCGGCCGCGGTGGCCCCGTCCTCCTCCACGGCCTCCACCCGCTGGGCCTGTGCCAGCAGTCGCTGCGGCTCCACCACCACGTAGTCCCGGCGGATCAGCACGCTCAGCGCGTTCGGCTCCTCGGGGCCCGTGTACGGCGGCAGCGTGTCGTCGCTGCCGGGGATCTCGAAGGGAGTGACCTCGTCGTATCGGTCATAGAGCAGCTCGTCGTACTCCTCGGCCGCGGCGGCCAGCTCGTTGAACGCCTCGTACACGGCCGGGTCGTCATCGCCCGACCTGCGCTCGACCGCGGCCAGGTGGCGGTCGAGAGCGGTCTTGACAGCCTCGGCGGCGGCGCGTACCTCGGCAGCGGTGGGCTGCACAGCATCAGACATAGTGCAGACGCTATCCGTACAGGGCCTCTGCCCGCACAATAGATGCGATGCCGGAATACGAATTTGTCGACGTGTACGTGCCGCGCGGGGTGTCCCGTAAGGAGACGACACGCCTGCTGACGGACCATGCGGAGTACGGACACTGGGAGTTGGACCGCCTCAGCCTGCACCCCGACGGCAGCCGCAAGGTGCGGCTGCGCCGACGGATCATCCGCCAGGTGCGTGCCACGTGGTGAGGGAAAGCGGCTGAAACGGAGCGGACCCCACCAGTGCGGGCCCGCTCCGGTCGCTTCGCCACAGGAGATGCCTGTGGCGAAGCGATGACGCCTGCCCCGGCCCCCGTTCCAGGCCCGGACCTCTCCCTGTCCTGCCGGTCTACGCGCCTGAGCGTGCCCGGCGGTAGAGCACGGCGCCCGCCAGCAGCGCGCCCGCGGCCGCCGGGATCACCGCGCCGATCGGCAGGTCACTGCCGGTGTGGGCGAGCTGCGCCGGGGCGCTGTGCGGCTGGGAGACGTGGTGCGTCCCCGGGCGGTGGGGGTACGAGGTGGACGGCACGCTCGGGGTTCCGGGGTGCGCGGGCGTACCGGGCTGTGCAGGCGTACCCGGGTGTCCGGGGTTCCCGGGCTGACCGGGGTGTCCGGGCTGACCCGGGTAACCAGGGTGACCGGGCTGCCCAGGGTGACCGGGGTGACCGGGCTGACCCGGGTGACCGGGCTGACCCGGGTGACCGGGCTGACCCGGGTGACCGGGCTGACCCGGGTGACCGGGCTGACCCGGGTGACCAGGGTGACCAGGGTGACCGGGCTGACCGGGCTGACCCGGGTGGCCGCCGCCGGGCGGATAGTGGGTGTGGCCGCCGTGTCCGTTCGCGCAGTCGTTGCCCATCGCCGGGTTGCCGACTCCGACGACGTTCACGCTGTTGCCGCAGACGTTGACCGGCACGTCGATCGGCACCTGGACGTGGTTGCCGGACCCGACGCCCGGCGAGCCACTCGCGTGCCCACCGGCCTGGGAGCCGCCCGAGTGCGAGCCACCACCGTCATGGCCGCCTCCGTAACCGCCCCCGTACCCCCCGGCGGACGACCCACCGCCGCCGCGGTTGACGCACTTGTTGCCCATCGCCGGGTTGAGCAACCCGACGACGTTCACGGTGTTTCCGCAGACGTTGACCGGCACGTGCACCGGTGCCTGCACCGTGTTGCCCGACAGCACGCCGGGCGAGTTGGAACTGGCGCCGCTCGCACCCGAGTCGGCGTGTGCGTAGCCTCCGGTCGCGGCGAGCACGCCGGTCGCGGCCGCCACGGTCATCAGGCCCTTGCGGGTGACCTGTCGCATAGCTGAATTCCCTGCCTTAGTCCTTGGCTTGGACCCTCCGGAAAGCGCACGCATCCGTCCCGTGCGTGCGCCGAAAGCCGGTCGGCCCCGGAGCGCATGGCGCACGCTCCGGGGCCGACGGGCTCAGACCCTCATGGGGTGAGGCACAACGTCAGTTGTTGATGCAGGTGTTGCCGAAGGCGGGGTTCAGCAGCCCGATCACGGAGACCGTGTTGCCGCAGACGTTCACCGGGACGTGAACAGGCACCTGGATGACGTTGCCGGAGATGACGCCCGGGGAGTGCACAGCGGCACCCTGGGCACCCGAGTCGGCGACAGCCAGGCCCGCACCCGCGAGAACCAGACCACCAGTGGCAGCCGCAGCAGCGACGACCTTCTTGATCATTATTCCTCCTTGTAGGCAAATGCGATCCCAAGTAGCGGATCACATCACCTGTAACGAGGAAGAAGTACTTGAGCTACGAGCTTATGGTCCCATTCACCCGTCCCGGGCGATCTCCGCACGTACGGGCGATTGCAGGCGTCAACGCGTCATGACGCCCCGATGAAGCGGTCGAGTACGCGGACGCCGAACTTCAGGGCATCCACCGGCACCCGCTCGTCGACCCCGTGGAACATGCCCGCGAAGTCCAGCTCCGGCGGCAGCTTGAGCGGGGCGAAGCCGAAGCAGCGGATGCCGAGGTCGGCGAAGGACTTGGCGTCGGTGCCGGCCGAGAGCATGTAGGGCACGGCGCGCGCGATCGGGTCCTCGGCGGACAGCGCGGTCTGCATGGCGTCGACCAGCGCCCCGTCGAAGGTGGTCTCCAGCGCCTTGTCCGCGTGCACGTCCTCACGCTTGACCCTCGGGCCGAGAATCCGGTCCAGGTCGGCGAGGAACTCCTCCTCGTACCCCGGCAGGTAACGCCCGTCGACGTGCGCGGTCGCCTGCCCGGGAATCACGTTGACCTTGTATCCGGCACCGAGCTGGGTCGGGTTGGCGGTGTTCTGCAGGGAGGCGCCGATGAGCTTGGCGATACCGCCGAGCTTGGCGAGCGTCTCGTCCATGTTCTCCGGGTCGAGCTCGGTGCCGAGCGCGTCACCGAGCTCGTCGAGGAAGTGCCGCAGCGTCTTCGTCACCCGGACCGGGAACTTGTGCCGCCCGAGCCGCCCGACGGCCTCGGACAGCTCGGTGATCGCGTTGTCCTTGTGGATCATCGAACCGTGCCCGGCGGTGCCGTCCACGGTCAGCTTCATCCAGTGCATGCCCTTCTGGGCGGTCTCGACGAGGTACAGCCGCAGCTTCTCGTTGACCGTGAAGGAGAACCCGCCGACCTCGCCGATCGCCTCGGTCACGCCCTCGAAGAGGTCGGGGTGCTTGTCGACGAGGTGCCGCGCACCCCATGTACCACCGGCCTCCTCATCGGCGAGGAACGCGAGGACGATGTCACGCGGGGGCTTGCGCCCGCTGCGCAGCCGGTCCCGGACGACCGCCAGGGTCATGGCGTCCATGTCCTTCATGTCGACCGCGCCGCGGCCCCACACCATCCCGTCCGCGATCTCGCCGGAGAAGGGGTGGTGGGTCCAGTCCGCCGCGTTGGCCGGTACGACGTCGGTGTGGCCGTGGATGAGCAGCGCGGGGCGCGAGCGGTCCTCGCCCTCGATACGGGCCACGGTCGACGCGCGCCCCTTGTGCGACTCGAAGATCTGCGGCTCGAGCCCGACCTCGGCGAGCTTCTCGGCCACGTACTCCGCGGCCTTGCGCTCACCCGGTCCGGAGTGGTCCCCGTAGTTGCTGGTGTCGATCTGGATCAGCTCGCGACAGAGGTCCACGACCTCGTCCTCGCCAGAGACGCTCCTGGCCGTGTTCGACTCGCTCACGCTGCTTCCTCCCACTGTCACTGCTGGTGGTCCCCCTCATCCTCTCCCCCACCCCCTCCTCGCCCCAAGGGCGGACCCGGCCCGTCACACGCCGTTCACGCGGCGACGGGGTGTGACCGGAGGCCCTCGAAAGCCTGGTAATGTTTCCTCTGTCGCCGCGAGGGAAACCCCGCGCGACAGACACCTTGTCCGGGTGGCGGAATGGCAGACGCGCTAGCTTGAGGTGCTAGTGCCCTTTATCGGGCGTGGGGGTTCAAGTCCCCCCTCGGACACACAGAGGAGTGAGGGCCGCGACCCACAGGGGGCGGGCCGCCCCCGGTTGGAGCCAAACAGGGCGCAAAACGGA
>NZ_JBEYFS010000236.1:0-10881 GCF_040634475.1 Streptomyces sp. NPDC007095 | reverse complement strand
TTCGGGGGGGGGGGTTACCCGCCCCCCTTCGCCCCCCGTGTGTGTGCGGGCCCGCGACCATCAGGTCGCGGCCCTCACTCGTTGCACGCATCACAGGCCTCAACTCGTCGTGTTCGCGGCGTTACGGACAGATGTGGGGCAGATCTCGTCAGGATGACATACCCCCATGTCAGGGCTCCGTCACCGCACCGGAATCAGTAGTTCCGGTGCCCTCGCACGGCCTCCTCGCATGGCTGATGACCAGGTACGCGACTAGCGTCGTACTAAAATTCAAGGCTTGTTTGGAGCTGGACCGGAATATCCCCAGGCATACCTGCGGGCCCACCAGCTCCCCGGACGCTCCGGGAACGACACGTGAGGACCCGATGGCAGCCCTCGAGCAAGGCCCCGCACTCGCGCTGTTCGACGAGGAGGTGCGCGCGGAGTTCGGCGACCCGGCGCGCTTCTCCGCCTCCGTCGCCGCCTCGCCGCGCACGCTGGTCGACATCCTCGACGCCACCGTACGGGCCCACCCCGACGAGCCCGCCCTCGACGACGGCCACCGGGCCCTCACCTACCGTGCCCTCGCCGTCGAGGTCGAGGCCCTGCGGCGGCGGCTGAGCGACGCCGGGGTGGGCCTCGGCGACCGGGTCGGTGTCCGCGTCCCCTCCGGCACCAACGAGCTGTACGTCGCCGTCCTCGCCGTACTGGCCGCCGGCGCGGCCTATGTGCCGGTGGACGCCGAGGATCCCGACGAGCGGGCCGAGCTGGTCTTCGGCGAGGCGGAGGTGCGGGCCGTCATCGGAGCCGGGCACCGGCTGACCGTCGACGGCACCTCCGAGATGCCCGCCACGCGGCCCGGTGTCGAGCACGACGCCTGGATCATCTTCACCTCCGGGTCCACGGGCAGGCCCAAGGGCGTGGCCGTCAGTCACCGCAGCGCCGCCGCGTTCGTCGACGCCGAGGCGGAGCTGTTCCTCACCGAGGACCCGATCGGGCCCGGTGACCGGGTCATGGCGGGCCTGTCCGTCGCCTTCGACGCCTCCTGCGAGGAGATGTGGCTGGCCTGGCGGTACGGCGCCTGTCTGGTGCCGGTGCCGCGCTCCCAGGTGCGCAGCGGCGCCGACCTGGGGCCCTGGCTGGTCGAGCAGGAGATCAGCGTCGTCTCGACCGTGCCGACGCTCGCCGCGCTCTGGGAGCCGGAGGCCCTCAATGACGTACGGCTGCTGATCTTCGGCGGTGAGGCCTGCCCGCCCGAGCTGGTCCAGCGGCTGGTGACCGAGGGCCGCGAGGTGTGGAACACCTACGGGCCCACCGAGGCGACCGTCGTCGCCTGCGCCTCCCTGATGACCGGCGAGGAGCCGATCCGGATCGGGCTGCCGCTGAACGGCTGGGAGCTGGCCGTGGTCGACGAGGCCGGCGAGCCCGTGGCCATGGGCGAGAGCGGCCAGCTGGTGATCGGCGGGGTCGGGCTCGCCCGGTATCTCGACGCAGAGAAGGACGCGGAGAAGTACGCGCCGCTGAAGTCGCTCGGCTGGGAGCGGGCGTACCGCAGTGGTGACCTCGTCAAGGCCGAGCCGGAGGGGCTCATCTTCCTCGGGCGGGCCGACGAGCAGATCAAGCTCGGCGGGCGCCGCATCGAGCTCGGCGAGGTCGATGCGGCGCTCCAGGCACTCCCCGGTGTGGCGAGTGCCGCCGCCGCCGTCCGGACCGCCCGCAGCGGCAATCAGCTGCTCGTCGGCTATGTCGTGACCCAGGAGGGCTGGGACCAGGCCGCCGCCGTCGAGAAGCTGCGCGCCGAACTGCCCGCGGCCCTCGTCCCGCTGCTCGCCCCGGTCGCGGACCTGCCGACCCGCACCTCGGGCAAGGTCGACCGGGGCGCGCTCCCCTGGCCCCTGGAGGGCCTGGAGACCGGCGGTGCGAAGGAACAGCTCTACGGCACCGAGGCCTGGCTCGCCGAGCAGTGGAGCGAGGTCCTCGGCATCCCGGTCGGCAGCGGGTCCGACGACTTCTTCGCGATCGGCGGTGGCAGCCTCGCCGCCGCCCAGCTCACCACCCGGCTGCGCACCCGCTATCCCAGCGCCGCCGTGCTCGACATCTACCAGCAGCCCGTCCTGCGCAAGCTTGCCCGGCACCTGGAGAAGTCCGCGCAGGACGACGGTGCCGAACGGGTCATCGCCCCGGTGCCGCTGCGCACCAAGGTGGCCCAGCTGTTCCTGCTGATACCCCTGTTCACACTGATGGGGCTGCGCTGGACCGTGGCGCTGGCCGCGCTCGGGAACGTACTGCACTGGTTCGGTCCGTACCCCTGGGCGCCGAGCGCCCCGTGGTGGCTCGTCGGCGCCGGGGCGGTCGTGCTCCACAGCCCGCCTGGGCGGCTCGCGATCGCCGCGGGCGGGGCGCGGCTGCTGCTGCGCCGGGTGAAGCCCGGGCGCTACCCGCGCGGCGGAAGCGTGCACCTGCGGCTGTGGACCGCCGAGCGGCTGGCCGAGTTCAGTGGCGCGGCCTCGCTGACCGGGTCCTGGCTGGAGCGGTACGCGCGTGCCCTGGGCGCCAGGATCGGCACGGACGTCGATCTGCACTCGCTGCCGCCGGTGACCGGCATGCTCAAGCTGGGCCGGGGTGCCGCCGTCGAGTCCGAGGTGGACCTGTCGGGGTACTGGCTGGACGGGGACCGGCTGGAGATCGGGCAGGTCAAGGTCGGCGCCGGTGCGGTGGTCGGGACGCGCAGCATCCTCTTCCCGGGCGCGCGCGTCGGCAAGCGGGCCGAGGTGGCGCCGGGCTCGGCGGTCGCCGGGCAGGTTCCCACCGGGCAGCGCTGGGCCGGAGCGCCCGCCGGCAAGCTCGGCAAGGCGAAGCGCGCCTGGCCCAAGGAGCGTCCGCGCCGGGGCACGTACTGGCGGGCGATGTACGGCGCGACCGGTTTCGCGCTGACCGCACTGCCCGTCCTCTCGGCCGTCGCCGCACTTCTGGTGGCTCATCTGTTCGTGAGCGCGGACGCCGGGCTCGGTGCGGCCCTGCACGGCGCGGTACTCGCGCTGGTCCCGGCCACGCTCGCCTTCGGGCTCGCGTACGCGCTGCTGCTCCTGGTCGGTGTACGTCTGCTCAGCCTGGGTCTGCGCGAAGGCACGTACCCGACGCACAGCCGGATCGGCTGGCAGGCCTGGACCGTCACGCAGTTGATGGACCGCTCGCGCGACACGCTGTTCCCGCTGTACGCCGGGCTGATCACGCCGGTGTGGCTGCGGCTGCTCGGTATGAAGATCGGCCGGGGCGCCGAGGTCTCCACCGTCCTCGCGCTGCCGAGTCTCACCACCGTGGGCGAGGGCGCCTTCCTCGCCGACGACACCCTGACCGCGCCGTACGAGCTGGGCGGCGGCTGGATGCGGATCGGGCGTGCCGAGATCGGCCGCCGGGCCTTCCTGGGCAACTCCGGGATGACCGCGCCGGGCCGCAGCGTGCCGGACGGCGGGCTGGTCGGGGTGCTGTCGGCGACCCCGAAGAAGGCGAAGAAGGGCAGCTCGTACCTGGGGCTGCCGCCGGTGAAGCTGCCGCGCTCGACGCAGGACGGCGATCAGAGCCGCACCTACGACCCGCCCGCGCGGCTGCTGTGGGCGCGGGCGCTCGTGGAGCTGTGCCGGATCGTGCCGGTGTTCTGCTCGGCGGCGCTGGCGGTACTGACCGTCGCCGCGCTGAGCGTGCTGGGCGTCTGGGCGCCGCTGCTGGCCGGGATCGTGTTCCTGTGCGTCGGCGTGCTCGCCTGCCTGACGTCGATCGTGGCGAAGTGGCTGCTGGTCGGCCGGCACCGGGCGGGCGAGCACCCGCTGTGGAGCGGTTTCGTGTGGCGCAACGAGCTGGCGGACACCTTCGTCGAGGTCGTCGCCGTGCCGTGGCTGGCCGGATCCGTGCCGGGTACGCCGCTGATGACGGCGTGGCTGCGCGGCCTCGGCGCCAGTATCGGCAAGGGCGCATGGATCGAGAGTTACTGGCTGCCCGAGACGGACCTGGTGACCCTGGAGGACGCGACCACGGTCAACCGGGGCTGTGTCCTGCAGACCCACCTCTTCCACGACCGGATCTTGCGGACGGATACTGTTGTCCTCCGTGAGGGCGCCACTCTGGGCCCGGGCGGAATCGTCCTTCCCGGCAGCACAGTCGGGGCGCGCAGCACGCTGGGACCCGCGTCGCTCGTCATGGCGGCGGAATCCGTCCCCGACGACACCCGCTGGCTGGGCAACCCGATCGAGGCATGGCGTTCCTAGGCGCGGCCCGTGCGGCGTCCGGGGACGGTGCACCGGCACGTCGTACGAGCACAGCGCAGGGAGCAGACGCAAGCGTGAGCGTTCAGCAGACAGTGGGTTCGGACCCGTACTTCCCGGCCAACGGTGATCCCCGTTACCGGGTGCACCGGTATGAGCTCGCGCTGGACTATCGCCCCGGCCCCAACCGGCTGTCCGGCACCGCGCGGCTCAACGCCATAGCGGGCCGGGCTCCGCTCGCCGAGTTCCAGCTGAACCTGGCCGACTTCCGGATCGGCCGGGTCCGGGTCGACGGCAAGGCACCGCACTACACGCACCGGGGCGGCCGGCTGCGCATCCGCCCGCCGAAGCCGATACGGGCCGGGGCCGCGTTCACCGTGGAGGTGCACTGGTCGGGCAACCCCAAGCCGGTCGCCAGCCCCTGGGGCGAGCTCGGCTGGGAGGAACTGGAGGACGGGGCGCTGGTGGCGAGCCAGCCGATCGGCGCGCCCTCCTGGTACCCGTGCAACGACCGCCCCGCCGACAAGGCCGCGTACCAGATCTCGATCACGACGCCGTCGGCGTACTCGGTGGTGGCGGGCGGCCGGCTGCTCACCCGCACGACGAAGGCGTCGACGACCACCTGGGTGTACGAGCAGGCGGCGCCGACCTCCAGCTATCTGGTCGGGATGTCGATCGGGAAGTACCAGACGGTGCTGCTCGGTGACCCCGGGCTCGGTGGCGTACCGCAGACGGGGCATCTGCCCGCGCACCTGCTCGGCGCGTTCTCCCGGGACTTCGCGCGGCAGCCCGCGATGATGGAGCTGTTCGAGCAGATCTTCGGGCCGTATCCGTTCGGCGAGTACGCCGTCGTGGTGACCGAGGAGGAGCTCGATGTCCCCGTCGAGGCACAGGGGTTGTCGCTGTTCGGCGCCAACCACGTGGACGGGGCGCGGGGTTCGGAGCGGCTGGTCGCGCACGAGCTGGCGCACCAGTGGTTCGGCAACAGCGTGTCCATCGCGGACTGGCGGCACATCTGGCTGAACGAGGGCTTCGCGAAGTATGCCGAGTGGCTGTGGTCGGAGCGGTCGGGAGGCCGTACGGCTCAGCAGCTGGCCGCTCTCGCGCACCGCAAGCTGTCCGGGCAGCCGAAGGATCTGGTGCTGGCCGACCCGGGCCGCAAGCTGATGTTCGACGACCGGCTCTACGAGCGCGGCGGGCTCACCCTGCACGCGCTGCGCTGCGCGATGGGCGACGACGCCTTCTTCCGCATGCTGCGCGGCTGGGCCGCCCTGCACCGGGGCGGCGCGGTCACGACGGCGGTGTTCACCGCGCATGCCGCCCGGTACTCGGCCGAGCCGCTGGACGACCTGTTCGGGGCCTGGCTGCGTACGGCGAAGCTGCCGCCGCTGCCCACCCTGGCCGCACCGGTCGCGCCGATGCCGGCCCGCCCGACGTACCCGCCGACCAACGCCGACTCGGCGTAGGCCCTGGGCCCCTCCGGGCTGGGAGAGAATGGCGGTCATGACCAGTCGTAGCTGCCCGTGCGGGCTGCCCGAGCCGTACGCGCGGTGCTGTGGGCGCTTCCACCGCGGTGAGGCGCTCGCGCCGACCGCTGAGCGTCTGATGCGGTCGCGGTACTGCGCCTTTGTCAAGGAGGACGAGGGGTATCTGCTGCGGACCTGGCATCCGCGGACGCGGCCGGCGCGGGTCGAGTTCGATCCGTGGATGCGGTGGACGGGGCTGGAGATCCTCGACACGGGGCAGGGGTCGGCCTTCCACTCCGTGGGGACCGTGACCTTCCGGGCCTCCTACCGGGGCGGTTCGCTGCACGAGCGGAGCCGGTTCGAGCGGGTCGACGGGGCCTGGGTGTACGTGGACGGCGACTTCCTGGAGTAGGACGTCTACGGCGCGAGGATGTCCAGTTCCTGGAGCGCGCCGACCGTGATCTGGCGGGTGAGTTCCTCGGCGCGGGACGCGTCGCCCGCGCGGACCGCCTCCGCGACCTGGACGTGCAGGGTGACGGCGGCCGGGTCGGGATCCTCGAACATCACCTCGTGGTGGGTGCGGCCCGCGAGGACCTCGGCGACCACGTCACCGAGGCGGGCGAACATGTCGTTGCCGGAGGCGTTGAGGATCACCCGGTGGAAGGCCACGTCGTGGACGAGGTACTCCTCCAGCTTGTGGCCGCGCGAGTTGGCCACCATGCCGAGGGCGCACTCGGTGAGCTCCGCGCACTGAGCGGCGGTGGCGTGCCGGGCGGACAGGCCCGCGGCGATCGGTTCTACGGCGGAGCGCAGCACGGTGAGCGAGCGCAACTGGTGGGGGCGGTCGGCGCCGGCCAGCCGCCAGCGGATGACCTGAGGGTCGAACACGTTCCATTCCGCCTTGGGGCGGACCGTGACGCCGACGCGGCGGCGGGACTCGACCAGGTACATGGACTCCAGCACCCTGACCGCCTCGCGCATCACGGAGCGTGACACCTCGAAGCGCTGCGCGAGCTCGTCGGTGCGCAGCACGCTCCCCGGCGGGTACTCGCCCGCCGTGATCGCCGGCCCGAGGGACTCCAGTACATGTCCGTGCAGCCCCCGGCCCCGTGTGGTCATGGGGTCAGCGTACGAGGCGGAGCCCTGGAACAAAAAGTCAGACTTATATGTCACACACTCTTGAATTCGTCGTACCTAATGAGTTTCAGTGTCGTCGACATCAGATGTCGACGAAGACAGTCACGCGACAGTGACGTAGACAGTGAGGCAGCGATGAGCACCCCCCATGTCGTCGTGGTCATGGGCGTCGCAGGTACCGGCAAGACCACCATCGGTCCCCTGCTTGCGGCCCGGCTCGGCGTTCCGTACGCCGAGGGCGACGACTTCCACCCGCAGGCCAACATCGCCAAGATGTCGGCCGGGACCCCACTGACGGACGACGACCGCTGGCCCTGGCTGGACGCCATCGGCCGTTGGGCGCACGACCGGCACGGGCTCGGCGGAGTGGTCAGCAGTTCGGCGCTCAAGCGCAGCTATCGCGACCGGCTGCGGGCCGAGGCGCCCGGGGTCGTCTTCGTCCATCTGACCGGTGACCGCGCGCTCATCGAGGACCGGATGTCGCACCGCCAGGGGCATTTCATGCCGACGGCGCTGCTGGACTCGCAGTTCGCCACCCTCCAGCCGCTGGAAGCGGACGAGGCGGGTGTCTGCGTGGACGTCTCCGGCGACCCCGGGGAGATCACCGAACGGGCCGTGACCGCACTCCAGGGGCTTGCCCAGCCCTCGCTCTAACACCTTTCCCACGTACGTTTCTCAAGCAAGGGACCACCGTGACCAGACTCAGTGTCGAGATGCTGGCAGCGGACGCAGTCGAGCCGATCACCTCGGCGGGCCATGCTCAGCTGGGCATCGCCGTGCTGGCGGGCATCGCCGTCATCGTCCTGCTCATCACCCAGTTCAAGCTGCACGCATTCCTGGCCCTGACCATCGGCTCGCTCGCCCTCGGCGCCTTCGCCGGGGCCCCGCTGGACAAGACCATCACCAGTTTCACCACCGGCCTCGGCGCCACCGTCGCCGGTGTGGGCGTCCTGATCGCGCTCGGCGCGATCCTCGGCAAACTCCTCGCCGACTCCGGCGGCGCCGACCAGATCGTCGACACCATCCTCGCCAAGGCCGGCGGCCGCGCCATGCCCTGGGCGATGGTGCTGATCGCCTCGGTGATCGGTCTGCCGCTGTTCTTCGAGGTCGGCATCGTGCTGCTGATCCCGGTCGTGCTGATGGTCGCCAAGCGCGGCAACTACTCCCTGATGCGCATCGGCATCCCCGCCCTGGCCGGCCTGTCCGTGATGCACGGCCTGATCCCGCCGCACCCCGGCCCGCTGGTCGCGATCGACGCGGTCAAGGCCAACCTGGGCATCACGCTCGCGCTGGGCGTCCTGGTCGCCATCCCGACGGTGATCATCGCGGGCCCGCTCTTCTCGAAGGTCGCGGCCCGCTGGGTCGACGTCCCGGCCCCCGACCGCATGATCCCCACCCGCGCCTCCGAAGAACTGGACAAGCGTCCCGGCTTCGGCGCCACCCTCGCCACCATGCTGCTGCCGGTCGTCCTCATGCTGTCCAAGGCACTGGTCGACATCATCGTGGACGACCCCACCCACATGGTGCAGCGCGTCTTCGACGTCGTCGGCTCTCCGCTGATCGCCCTGCTCGCGGCCGTGATCGTGGGCATGTTCACCCTCGGCCGCGCGGCCGGCTTCACCAAGGACCGCATCTCGACGACCGTCGAGAAGTCCCTCGCCCCCATCGCGGGCATCCTGCTGATCGTGGGCGCGGGCGGCGGCTTCAAGCAGACCCTGATCGACTCCGGGGTGGGCCAGATGATCCTGGACATCTCCAAGGACTGGTCGATCCCCGCGCTGCTGCTCGCCTGGCTGATCGCGGTGGCCATCCGCCTCGCGACCGGCTCCGCGACCGTCGCCACCATCTCGGCGGCCGGTCTGGTCGCGCCCCTGGCGGCCGACATGTCGACCGCCCACACCTCGCTCCTGGTCCTCGCGATAGGCGCCGGCTCGCTCTTCTTCAGCCATGTCAACGACGCCGGCTTCTGGCTGGTCAAGGAGTACTTCGGCCTCAGCGTCGGCCAGACCGTCAAGACCTGGTCCGTCATGGAGACGATCATCTCGGTGGTGGCGGGCGGGCTGGTCCTGCTGCTGTCGCTGGTCATCTAGGGGTACGAGGGCGAGAGACGGGAGTACGGGGATGAGTCACCCCCTGTTCGACATCAGTGGTCGCAGGGCCCTGGTCACCGGCTCCAGCCGGGGCATCGGGTTCGCGCTGGCCCGCGGGCTCCTTGAGGCGGGCTGTACGGTCGTCCTGAACGGGCGGGACGCCGGCCGGCTCACCAAGGCCGCGTCGGAACTGCCCGGCGACGTCCACACCGCGGTCTTCGACGTCACGGACGGCCCCTCGGTGGCCGCCGGAATAGCGGACGTCGAGGACCGGGTGGGCCCGATCGACATCCTCGTCAACAACGCGGGCATGCAACTGAGGGCCCCGCTCCTGGAGTTCACGGACACCGACTGGCACCGGATCCTGAACACCAACCTGACCAGCGCGTTCCTGGTCGGCCGCGAGGCGGCACGGCGGATGACGGAACGCGGCCACGGCAAGATCGTCAACATCTGCTCGTTGCAGAGTGAGGTCGTCCGTCCGGGCATCGCCCCGTACGCGGCCACCAAGGGCGCGCTGAAGATGCTCACCAAGGGCATGTGCGCGGACTGGGGGCAGTACGGGGTGCAGGTGAACGGGCTCGGCCCCGGTTACATCGAGACGGAGCTGACCCAGCCCCTCGTCGAGGACGAGGAGTTCAGCGCCTGGGTGCGGCGGCGTACCCCGGCCGGGCGGTGGGGCCGCACGGAGGACCTGGTCGGCGGGGTGCTCTTCCTCGCCTCGCCCGCGGCGGACTTCGTGAGCGGGCAGGTGCTGTACGTCGACGGCGGTATGACGAGTGTGCTGTGAAACGGACCGCGCGGTGAGAGCGGTGAAAGGGGCCTGACGATGCTCGGCTGTGTGATTCACGGGCAGGGTGACCTGCGGGTCGACGAACTGCCGGTCCCGTCCGCCGGGCCCGGCGAGGCGCTCGTGGCCGTCCGGTACGGCGGGGTGTGCGGGTCCGACCTCCACTACTGGCGGCACGGCGGCGTCGGGGACTTCCGCCTGCGGGAGCCGATGGTGCTGGGCCACGAGGTCGTGGGGACGGTGCTGTCGTACGGCGACGGGGCCACCGGTCCCGCGCCGGGTACGGCCGTGGCCGTGCACCCGGCGACCCCGTGCGGGGTGTGCCCCGAGTGCGCCGACGGACGGGCGAACGTCTGCCGGGACACCCGCTACCTGGGCAGCGCGGCGCGCACCCCGCATGTGCAGGGCGGGTTCGCCGCCCAAGTGGTGGTGCCCGCCCGGCAGTTGAGGGAGCTGCCCGCGGGGCTCCCGCTGCGGCGGGCGGCGCTCGCCGAGCCGCTCTCGGTGGCGCTGCACGCCGTCCGGCGGGCCGGTGCGGTGAAGGACCGGCATGTCCTGGTGACGGGGGCCGGGCCCATCGGCTGTCTCGTGGTGGCCGCCGCCAAGGCCGCGGGCGCGGCCCGGGTGACCGTGACGGACCTGCTGCCGCAGGCGCTGTCGTACGCCGTCGCGGCGGGCGCGGACGCGGTCGTACGGGCCGACGATCCCGCCGGTCCCGGGTGGCCGACGGAGGTCGACGTGGCCGTCGAGGCGTCCGGGGCGGCCGCGGGCCTCGACACCTGCCTGCGCCTGGTACGGCGTGGCGGGGTCGTCGTCCAGCTCGGCATGCTGCCGCCGGGACAGAGCCCGTTCGCGGGGAACCTGATGGTGAGCCGGGAGATCGAGCTGCGGGGCGCGTTCCGCTTCGACGAGGAGTTCGACGACGCGCTGGTCCTGCTCGCGGCCGAGCCCCGATTCGACTCCCTGGTCAGCGCGGTGGTCCCGCTGAGTGAGGCGGAGTCGGCGTTCACCCTGGCCGCGGACCGCGGCCGCTCGTGCAAGGTGCTGCTGGACTTCGAGGGCCGGCACTAGGTCCTGTCGTCAAATTCCCGTCGTCGCCCGGAGGGCGGCTCCGCGGCGTCAGGTGCGTGCTCTCGGCGTGCCGGGCCCTGACCCTCGTA
>NZ_JBEYFS010000235.1:0-17629 GCF_040634475.1 Streptomyces sp. NPDC007095 | reverse complement strand
ATCGCCATCGGCCGCTCCGACGCGAGCCGCGAGGAGATCGAGCGGGCCGCCAAGGCGATCGGCGCCCACGACTTCATCAGCGCGCTGCCCGAGGGGCCCAGCTGCCGCAGGTTCTCCTCGACATGGGCGCGGAGCTGGTCCGGCCGGGCCGGGATGCCCCACTCCCCCGAGTAGTCGCGGAACGGCCCGACCTTGGTGGCGATGACCAGGTGGTCCGCGTACGGGGCCAGCGCGCTGTTGATCAGCTCGTTCGCGGAGCGCAGCGACGAGAAGTAGAAGGCGGCGGTGTCGATGTGGTCGACACCCAGCTCGATCGCGCGGCGCAGCACGGCGATCGACCGGTCGCGGTCGCTCGGCGTGCCGAGGTGGAAGGCCGCGCTGCCCGTCAGCCGCATCGCGCCGAAGCCGATGCGGCGGACGGGGAGATCTCCGAGTGTCCAGCTGCCCGCGGCTGCCGCGGTGATCGTTTCCGAGGTCATCGCGGGAGTTTCGCACACCCGTTCAGGGCCCGGGCGGCTGCCGTACACAGCCGATCAGCAGTAGAGGTTGCCGCCGGCCGAGGTCCCGAGGATCTGCACGAACCGCTGGTAGGCGTCCACCCTGCTCTGCACCTGCGCCGGGTTCTTGCCGTCGCACTCCAGGGAGCCGTTGATGCTGCGGATGGTCTGGCCGAATCCCGCGCCGTTGACCATGGCGTTGTGGCCCGTCATGGTGCCGGGCCCCGTCTGGGTGTTCCAGTACCAGAGGCCGGTCTTCCAGGCCACGGCGGCGTCGTTCTGCACCAGGTAGGGGTTGTTGAGGAGGTCGATGCCGAGCGCGTCGCCCGCGGCCTTGTAGTTGAAGTTCCAGCTGAGCTGGATCGGGCCGCGGCCGTAGTAGGCCGACTGTCCGGCCGGGCAGCCGTAGGGCTGGCTCCAGTCGCAGTAGTGGGGGTAGTTGGCGGTGTTCTGCTCCACCACGTAGACCAGGCCGCCGGTCTCGTGGCTGACGTTGGCGAGGAAGGCCGCGGCCTCCTGCCTCTTCACGGTGTCGCTGCCGGTGTTGGCGAAGGCCGGGTAGGCGCTCATCGCCGCCCGCAGTCCGCTGTAGGTGTAGAAGGAACTCCGGTTCGGGAACATCTGGTTGAACTGCGCCTCGCTCACCACGAAGCCGTCGGAGGGAGGCGTGGAACCTCCGTCGCAGGCGTAGGGGTCCCAGTACCAGGTGCTGATGGTGGGGTCGTAGCCCGGGTTGTCGTGCTCGGCGACGTAGGTCTTCCCGTCGGTGTAGCGGACGACGTCACCGGTGACGTACGACCTCCCGGCCACCCAGCTCGGATAGCTCGAACAGGCGGCGGCGGACGCACCGGAGGCCGGTAGCAGCAGCGGGGTGGCGGACGCGAGGGCGAGGGCGGTGAGGACTGCGGAGATGCGGCGCCTCGACACAGGTCAACTCCTTTGCGGGACACGGCCGCTCCCGGACAAGGGCAGCGCGGAGCGGAACCTTGTGCGCACGTGCCGGCGGGGCCGGCCACGGCGTCGGGGGCGGCCGTGGTGGGGGGTGTGGAGCCACACTCAACCGCTTTGGTATGTACCAGTCAAGGGTGTAGACCAGTCAGATCTGACAACGTTGGCAGAGAGGGCCGCACGACGGTGCCCCCGGCAGATCCTCGACGATCTGCCGGGGCACCGCCGGGGCCGCGTCAGCCGAGCGGCTTCTGCAGCACCGCCTTGCGGTGGCTGAACGTCTCGATGGAGTAGCGGCCGTGGTAGCGGCCCATGCCGCTCTCGCCGACCCCGCCGAACGGCAGGTCGGAGACGGTCAGATGGGCGAGCGGCAGACCGAGGCCGAGGCCTCCGGAGGACGTCTCCTCGGCGATCCGCTCCCGGGTGGTGTCCGACTCGGTGAAGACGTAGAGCGCCAGGGGCTTGTCTCGGTCGTTGATGAAGTCGATGGCCTCGTCCAGCCCCGTCACCGTGACGATCGGCAGGATCGGCCCGAAGATCTCCTCCTGCATCACGGGGGCCTTGGGGTCGACGTCGGCGAGGACGGTGGGCGCGAGGTACTTGGCGGCCCGGTCTCCGGTACCGCCGATGACGGTGCGCCCGGAGTCGAGCAGCGAGCTGAGCCGGTCGAAGTGCCGCTCGTTGACGATCCGTCCGTACTCGCCCGACCGCTGCGGATCGGCACCGAACAGGGCCTCGACGGCGCGGGCGAGCTCGGGCTCCAGCGCGCGGGCGGTCTCCGGGTCGGTGAGGACGTAGTCCGGCGCGACGCAGGTCTGCCCGGCGTTGAGGAACTTGCCGCGGGCGAGCCGGTCGGCGACGACGGACAGGTCGGCGTCACGGTCGACGAACGCCGGGGACTTGCCGCCCAGTTCGAGGGCGACGGGGGTGAGGTGCTCGGCGGCGGCCCGCATCACGATCCGGCCGACCGCGCCGTTGCCGGTGTAGAAGATGTGGTCGAAGCGCTCCGCCAGCAGCGCAGTGGTCTCCGGAACGGCGCCCTCGACGACGGCGACCGCGTCGGTGTCGAGGTGGCGCGGCAGCAGCCGGGCGAGGGCGGCGGAGGTGGCGGGGGCGAGCTCGCTGGGCTTGACGACCACCGTGTTGCCCGCGGCCAGCGCGCCGAGCATCGGCGTCAGCAGGAGCTGCACCGGATAGTTCCAGGGGGCGATGACCAGCACGACGCCCAGCGGGTCGTACCGCGTCCAGGCCGTCGCGTCGGCGCCGAGATGGGCGGGGACCGGGGCGGACTCGGGGAGCAGCCACTCGTCGAGATGGTCGAGGGTGTGGTCGATCTCGCGCACGGTGAAGTCGATCTCGGTACGGAAGGCCTCGGTGGAGCTCTTGCCGAGGTCCGCGTGGAGCGCCTCCGCGAGCTCGGCGCCGTGCGTGGTGAGCAGTTCGCGCAGTCGGCGCAGCTGGGTGGTGCGCCACGCGAGGGGCTTGGTGCGGCCGGAGCGGAAGGTGGCGCGCAGCCGGGCCACGATGTCGGTGGGCTGCTCGGGGGTGCGGTCGTTCACGGTGCCTCGCTGATCGGTGCGGACCTGGCGGCCCACGGGCGGTCGTCTTGAGCCGCAGGGCTCGGTGTAAACGCCAACCTTTCATGTGCCCAAATAAATTCCGGGTACACGAAGAATACGTTCCGCGATCACGACGTCACGGACGAAGGTCGGAGTGCGGGCTCGGCGGGAGTGCCGCGCGGGCCCGTTCGAGGTAGGCGCGCTCCGGTGCGCTGTCGGTCAGCGCGATGGCCGCCTCGTAGGCCCCTGCGGCCTCGGTGTGCCGGCCCAGGCGGCGCAACAGGTCCGCCCGTACGGCATGGAAGGCGTGGTAGCGGTCCAGGTCGAGCGCCTCGACGAGGGCGAGTGCCGGCTCCGGGCCCTCGACCTCGGCGACGGCGACGGCCCGGTTGAGGGCGACCACCGGGCTCGGGGCGAGCGCGGCCAGCTGGTCGTAGAGCTGGAGGATCTGGCTCCAGTCCGTGGCGGCCGCGGTCGGGGCGTCGCTGTGTACGGCGTTGATCGCGGCCTGGATCTGGTACGGGCCCGGCCGGTTGCGGCGCAGACAGCGGCGTACGAGCGCCTGTCCCTCGGTGATGAGACCGCGGTCCCACCGGGAGCGGTCCTGGCCGGAGAGGAGGATCAGGTCGCCGCCCGGTGTGGCGCGGGCGGGCCGGCGCGACTCGATGAGGAGCATCAGCGCGAGCAGCCCGAGGGCCTCGGGCTCGTCCGGCATCAGCTCGACGAGGAGGCGGCCGAGCCGGAGGGCTTCGGCGCAGAGGTCCTCCCGGCCGCCGTAGCCCTCGTTGAAGATGAGGTAGACGACCGCGAGCACCCCCCTGACACGGTCCGGGAGGTCCGCGTCGCGCGGGATGCGGTACGGGATGCGGGCGTCGCGGATCTTGGCTTTGGCCCGGACGATCCGCTGGGCCATGGTGGGCTCGGGCACGAGGAAGGCGCGGGCGATCTGCGGCGTGGTCAGGCCGCCGAGGAGGCGCAGGGTGAGAGCGACCTGGGCCTCGGTGGCGAGGGCGGGGTGGCAGCAGGTGAAGATCAGGCGGAGCCGGTCGTCGCGCACGGGGCCCTCCTCGGCCGGTTCGTCCCGGGCGTACAGCCGCTCCGCCTCGGCGTGCCGGGCCTCACGCGTGGACTCGCGGCGCAGCCGGTCGACGGCGTGGTTGCGCGCGGTGGTGATGATCCACCCGGCCGGGCTGGGCGGTATGCCCGAGTCCGGCCACTTCCGCAGGGCGGTGGTGAAGGCGTCCTGGACCGCTTCCTCGGCGAGGTCGATGTCGCCGAGGAAGCGGACGAGGACGGCGACCGCGCGGCCGTATTCGGCGCGGAACACGGCCTCGACGTCGGCGTTCGGGGTCATCCGTCCTCGGCTTCTCCCATGAAGGGCCGCACCTCGATGGGGAGCGTGGTCGCCAGTGTCGCCTTGCGGCCCCATTCGAGCGCCGCGTCGAGGTCGGGTGCCTTGATCAGGCAAAGCCCGCCCAGGTACTCCTTGCTCTCGGTGTACGGGCCGTCGGTGACGAGCACGTCGCCGTCCTTGGCGCGCACCACGGTGGCCGTCTCCGGTCCGTGCAGTCCCCCGGCGAACACCCACGCACCGGCCTCGCGCAGCTCCGCGTGGAAGACGTCGAGATTGTGCATGATCTCTTCAAGGATCTCGGGCGCGGGCGGCTCGCCGGGCGGCTGCATCACGCTCAGCAGGTAGTACTTCATGATGTGTGCTCCTCGGCCGTGTCGTTCTCGACTCGTTCTCGGGTGGTCTCTCACTGACTACACGAACGGGAGACGGCCGGATCGACACACGACACGACGACCGCGGGAGATTTTTTCGATGACCACCCCACCGCATCCACTCGTCACGGCCGCCAGGCGGCTGGCGGCCGAGGTGCTGGCCCCGCGGGCGGAGCGCGTGGACCAGGAGGGCGTGCCGGCGAGCAGCATCGAGGCGGTCAAGCGGTCGGGGCTGCTCGGGGTGAGCGCGCCGGTGGCCTACGGCGGGTCGGCCGCGCCCGCCGCGGTGGTCCGTGAGACCGCCGAGATCCTGGCCGGGGCGTGCTGCTCGACCTGGTTCGTGCAGACCCAGCACCACACTCCGGTGCTGACCCTGGCGAAGGGTGAACCCGCGGCGCGGGAACGGTTGTTGGGCCCGCTGGCGGGTGGGGAGCTGTTGTCCGGGGTCGCGTACGCGCAACTGCGGGCCTACCCGCGGATCCCGGTCCGGGTCACCCGTGAGCGTGGCGGATGGCGCTTCGACGGGACGGTCCCCTGGTACACGGGCTGGGGACTGAACGACGTGATGCTGCTCGCCGGGGTGACGGACGCGGACGAGGCCCTGTTCGCGTTCACCGAAGCGCGCGAGCAGCCCGGACTGCGGCCTTCGCCGCCGATGCGGCTGGCGGCGCTCACCGCCTCGCGCACGGTGTCCCTGGAGCTGGACGGGCTGTGGCTCCCGGACGACGCCGTGGCCCTGCGCACGCCGTACGAGACCTGGGCGGTCACCGACCGCCCCAAGAACACCAACGCCTCACCGGCCGTCTTCGGGATCACCGCGTCGGCGCTCGACCTGCTGGACGGCGATCCCGCGGCGAAGGAGACCGGACAGGTGCTGCGCGCCCGCCTCGACGAGGTCCGACGGCAGGCCTACGAGCTCGCCGACCATCCGGTGCCCACCGAGCGGATCGCGGAGCGGCTGGCGGTCAAGACCCGGGCGTACGACGTCATGCGCGCGGCCACGACGGCGGCGGTCGTGGCCGGTGGCGGGCGCGCGATGGACCTGGGCAGCCCGGCGCAGCGGCTGGCACGCGAGGGGATGTTCCTGCTGGTGCAGGGGCAGACCGCCCAGGTGCGCGCCGCCCACCTCGGTGCGCTCGGCTCACCCGGTGCGCTCGGCTCACCCGGCTCACCCGGCTCACCCGGCTCACCCGGTGCGCTCGGTGCGCTCGGTGCGCTCGGTTCACCCGGTTCACCCGGTTCACCCGGTTCACCCGGTTCGCTCGGCCCGCTCAGCTCGTGAAGGGCACCTGCGCGGCGGGGGTGGACGTCGGCGCGAACGGGTGCTGCCACAGGCCCAGCGCGGCCAGGCGCGGCAGGACGCCCTCGCCGAACCAGTACGCCTCCTCCAGGTGCGGATAGCCGGAGAGGACGAACTCGTCGATGCCGAGGGCGTGGTACTCCTTGATCCGCTCGGCGACCTCGTCGTGGCTGCCGACCAGAGCGGTGCCCGCGCCACCGCGGACGAGGCCGATGCCGGCCCACAGGTTGGGGTGGATCTCCAGGTCCCCGCGGTTGCCGCCGTGGAGGGCGAGCATGCGCCGCTGCCCCTCCGACTCGCTGCGGGCCAGGCCCGCCTGGACGGACTTCACGGTGTCCGGGTCGAAGCCGTCCAGGAGTTTGTGCGCCTCGGTCCAGGCCTGTTCGGCGGTGTCGCGCGTGATGACGTGCAGCCGGATGCCGAAGCGGACGGTGCGCCCTTCCTTCGCCGCCAGCCCCCGTACCCAGGCGATCTTCTCGGCGACCTGGGCGGGCGGTTCGCCCCAGGTGAGGTAGACGTCGACGTGTCGGGCGGCGATCTCGCCGGCGATGGGTGAGGAGCCGCCGAAGTAGACCTCGGGGACCGGGTCGGGGACCCGGGCCAGCCTGGCGTCCTCGACCTGGAGGTGTTCCCCGGAGAGGTCGACGGTCTTGCCCTCCCACAGGTCCCGCACGATCTGCAGGAATTCGCCGGTACGGCGGTAGCGGGCGTCCTTGTCGAGGAAGTCGCCGTAGGCACGCTGTTCGTGGCTCTCGCCGCCCGTGACCACGTTGAGGAGCAGCCGGCCGCCGGTCTGCCGCTGGAAGGTGGACGCCATCTGCGCGGCGAGCGTGGGTGAGACGAAGCCGGGCCGGAAGGCGACCAGGAACTTCAGCCGTTCGGTGTGCTGGCTGACCATGGCGGTGGTCAGCCAGGCGTCCTCGCACCAGGCGCCGGTGGGGGTGAGCGCGCCGACGAAGCCCAGGTCCTCGGCGGCGCGGGCGATCTGGCTCAGATAGGCGACCGTCGGCGGCCGGTTCCGGCCGAAGGCCGTGGCGGGGGTGCCGTGACCGCCGCCGACGACATGGCGGCTGTCGCCGTTGGTGGGCAGGAACCAGTGGAAGGTGAGGGACACGGGCGCGTTCTCCGATCGTGGGGGTGGCCGAGGAGCGAGTGGGGTTACAGCAGGCCGTGGCGGGGTGGCTTGGTGCCCCCCAGCACGTATCGGCCGATGTGCTGGATCTTCCAGCGGGCTGGGTCGTGCAGGGTGTGAGTGCGGGCGTCGCGCCAATGCCGGTGCAGATTGAGCGAGTTGAGGGCGGAACGGGTGCCGGACAGCTCGAAGAGCGCGCCCGCGACCTCCACGGCGGTGGCGGAGGTGTGCACCTTCGCGGCGGCCACCGCGATGGACGCCTCGGCCGCCGAGTCCTCGGTCAGCTCGTCGCGGGCCGCGTCGACCGTGCGGGCCGCGGCGCCGAGCAGCGCCTCGGACGCCCGTACCTGGACGGCGAGTTCACCGAACCGCTGGATGAGGAGCGGGTCCTCGGCCGCCGTGTCGAAGCCGCTCTCGAACCAGGGCCGGCTCTTGGTGCGGACGAACCCGGCGGCCTCGGCCAGCGCGCCCGCGGCGATCCCGGCATCGATGGCGGCGTGCAGCAACTGGGCCACGGCCCCGTGGAGTTGAGGCCCGTGGAAGGTGAGGTGATGGGGGACGACACGGTCGGCGGGCACGTGGACGGCGTCGAGGCGGACGGTGCCGCTGGCCGTCGTACGCTGGCCCATGCCGTCCCAGTCGTCGACGACCGTGACCCCGCCGGCGCCGCGGGGGACGTAGGCGACGTGCAGGTTGTCGTCGCCGGCGCGGGCGAGGACGGGGATCCAGTCGGCGAAGAGCGCGCCGGTGGAGTAGTGCTTGACGCCGGTGAGGACGTACGAGCCGTCGGGCCCGGGGTCTAGACGGGTACGGATGTCCTGGATGTGCCGGGTGCCCGCCTCCGACTGGGCGTTGCCGAAGCGGCGCCCGGCCAGTACCTCACCGAAGAAGAACGCCTGCTGCTCCGGGGTGCCCTGGCGGCGCAGCACGTTCACGTACACGAAGTGGTTCTGCGGGATCTGGGCGAGGCTGGCGTCGGCCGAGGCCAGCAGCCGGAACACCTCCGCGAGGGTCTCCTGCCGGACATCCGCCCCGCCGTGCTCGGCGGGCACCGTGACGGCGAGCAGTCCGGAGGCGGAGAGGCGGTCCAACTCCGCGCGCGGGAGCCGCCGTTCGGAGTCCCGCGCCGAGGCACCGGCGCGGAACTCCTCGGCGAGCGCGGCGGCGACGGCCAGGGCCTCGATGTCGTCGGCGATCACTTTGGCGGACATCGTGTCAGCCCGCCGCGGCCAGCAGGGGCGCGCTGCCGAGGGCCGCCGAGAACTGGTCGACCACCTGCGTGAGGGCCTCGGCCGTGGCCGGGGCGACGGTGATACCGCCGTCCTCGCCCGTGATGATGTCCTTGTCGAGGGTGAACCAGCCCTGGACGATGTGCGCGGCGCCCATGGAGTTGAGGACCGGGCGCAGGGCGTAGTCGAGGGCGAGGACATGCGCGGTGCTGCCACCCGTGACGAGCGGCAGCACGGTCTTTCCGGTGAGTGCGTACTGCGGGAGCAGGTCGAGCAGGGCCTTGAGGACGCCGGAGTAGGCGGCCTTGTAGACGGGGGTGCCGATGACCACGCCGTCGGCGCGGGCGAAGAGTTCGGTCGCCTCGACGATGGCGGGGTGCTTGAAGTCGGCGCCGAGCAGGGCCTCGGCGGGGATCGTGCGGACGTCGAGCGGGATCACCTCGTGCCCCTGCGCGGCCAGCCGGGTGTCCAGGTGGCGCAGGAGCTTCGCGGTACGGGAGGCGACGGACGGACTGCCGGAGACGGACAGGACGGTGGCCATGGGGTCCTCTTTCGGAACAAGTGCAGGGGCGGGCGCGGAGTGGGGAACGGGTTCAGGCGTGCGCGGGGACGGACGCGGGCTCGGCCCCGGTGTCCGCTCGCGCCTCCAGCTCGCGCACCAGGGGCAGCACCCGGCGGCCGAAGTACTCCACCTCCTCGTGGTAGTGGAGGAAGCCGAGGAGGAAGAGGCCGACGCCGAGCCGCTTGTAGGCGACGATCCGCTCGGCGATCTGCTCGGGGGTGCCGATCAGGCCCGTACGGAAGCCGTCGTTGTACTGGACGAGGTCCTCGAAGCTGGAGTCCTGCCACATGCCCTTGCCGTCGGCGGTGGACTGTCCGGCCTGCTTCACTGCGGCACCGAAGCCCTCGACGGCCTCATGGTCGGCCTGGGCGACGATCTCGCGCAGGGTCTCGCGGGCCTCGGCCTCGGTGTCACGGGCGATGAGGAAGCCGTTGAGGCCGAACTTCGGTGCTGTGCGGCCCACTTCGGCCGCGGCCTTCCGGACGTCCGCGATCTGCTCGACCACCCCGTCGAAGTCCTTGCCGTTGGAGAAGTACCAGTCGGAGATCCGGCCCGCCATGGCCCGGGCGGCGGTGGAGTTGCCGCCCTGGAAGATCTCCGGGTGCGGGCGTTCGGGGGTGTTGAGAGGCTTGGGCCTGAGCGAGAAGTCGCGCAACCGGTAGAAGTCGCCGGCGAGTTCGGTGTGGTCCTCGGTCCAGATCTGGCGCAGGGCGCGGATGAACTCCTCCGAGCGGCGATACCGCTCGTCGTGCTCCAGCCAGGGTTCACCGAGGGCGGTGAACTCGCCCTTGAACCAGCCGCTGACGACGTTCACCGCGAAGCGGCCGTTCGACAAGTGGTCGGCGGTGGCGCCGAGTTTGGCGAGGACTCCCGGGTGCCACAGGCCCGGGTGGACGGCGGCGATGACCTTCAGGCGCTGGGTGGCGAGCAGCAGCGCGAGGCTGAAGCTGGTCGACTCGTGCTGGAACTCGGCGCCGTAGCCGGCCATGTAACGGACCTGGCTGAGCGCGTAGTCGAAGCCGTTGTTCTCGGCGAGTACGGCCAGTTCGCGGTTGTAGTCGTAACCCCAGTCGGTGCGCTGCTCGATCTTGCTGGTGACCAGCCCACCACTGACGTCGGGAACCCAGTACGCGAATTTCACGGGATTCACGGACGCTGCGGACATGCGGAACTCCTGTTGCGGATTTCGGGTACGCCGAATTCAGGGGGCGCGTTCAGGACGGCGCGCGGGATCGCGGAATTCAGGCGGTGCTGTGGGAACGCCGCACGCGGCTGTCCGACGACAGCTGTGGGGCCGATGAAGTGCGGCGGATCCTGGGACTCAGGCCGCGGTGCAACAGGAGGCGCTGGAGACGCGCGCGAGGTCGACGTGGCGTCGCCGCGTGAGGTCCAGTCGCATCATCATGCCGTCGATCGTGGCAGCCGGCCGCGAGGGCAGTCAAGGAAAACCCGACCGGTCTCGTATCGCGGACCACCGAATTTCACGAACGTGTGACAGGGAAACCCTTGAACGGGCCGTGAAATTGACCGCATTCTGCTGGCGTGCGGACAGAGCAACTGGAATACATCGCGGCGGTGACCCGGCTCGGCTCGCTGCGCCGGGCAGCCGAGGAACTCCACCTCTCCCAGCCTGCGTTGAGCGAGACCGTGCGGAACCTGGAGCGCGAACTCGGCGTCGATCTGCTGGAGCGCAAGCGGTCCGGCGCGCGGATGAGCGCCGAGGGGCGAGAGCTGCTGCCCCACATCATCAACGTGCTGGACGCGGTGGACCGGCTGCGCGGCGCGGCCGGCGAGCAGCACCGCATCAGCCGGATGGTCCGCGTCGGCACGGTGAACGCGGCGACGGTGCCCCTGCTCATCCCGACGGTCCGGGAATTCCGCGCGGCGCATCCGCTGACGCAGGTGGAGGTGGTCGGCGCCCAGCAGACGGAGATCCACCGGGCCCTGTCGGAGGGCGGCCTCGACCTGGGCCTGGTGAACCATCTCGACGGCGACGACCTGCCCGCCGACTTCGAGACCACCGAGCTGCTGCGCGGCCGACCGGTGGTGTGCCTGCGCCCGGACAGTCCGCTCGCCTCACTCGACGCGGTGTCGGCGGCGGACCTGCTGGACGGACGCGAGGCGCTGATCGCCATGCGCTCCGGGTACGTCATGCACCGCTATCTCCACCGGCTCCTGGAGGGCCACGGCCCGGCCCTCTCGTACACGACCGACGGCGCCGAGATGGGCAAGCTCATGGTCGCCGAGGGGCTGGGCGCGACGGTCCTGCCCGATTTCAGTGTGCTCGGCGATCCCCTCGAGCGGTGTGGCGCGATCACCCACCGGCCACTCACGGACGACACGACACGGGTCCTGCTGATGCTGCGGCGCCGCCGGGCGGACTCGGTGCCGCGTGCTGCCCACGACCTGCGCGAGGCGTTCGTACGCAGGGCGGCGGAGCTCGGCGGCCACCTGTCCGATCGGCCCTGACCGAGGTCGTTCAGTCCTCGTCGCCGACCGGCACCACCACGAGGAAGGCGTCCGACTTCAGATCCATCACCACCGTCGCGGGCTGACCCTCGGTGCGGCGCCGGGCCGCGTACTCCTCCGCCGTCCAGGATCCGCGCGGACCTCCCGCGGGAAACCGCTCCAACACCTTCGTGCCCATACCGGCAGACACCTCCAGCCGTGACCTCGGACTCTCGTGTTCTCCCGCCTGCCCGCGATTCACCCTGACATGTCCGTAAAGACTCCGCCGGACATGTCCTGGGCGCATCCGACCGCCGTGTTCGCGTGGAAGAGATGAGGGAGGGAACAAGGCAAGAGGGAGGGAACAAGGCAAAGGGGAGGCCCGGCGAACTACGGAGGGACCCATGAGCGACGACGATCCCCGCCCCGCCCCGCGCTGTCTGGTGACCGGTGCCACCGGCTACATCGGCGGCCGACTGGTCCCTGAGTTGCTGGAGGCGGGGTACCGCGTGCGGTGTCTCGCCCGCTCCCCCGCCAAGCTGCGCGACTACCCGTGGGTGGGCGACGCGGAGGTGGTGCGCGGCGACGTCACGGACGCCGGCTCCGTCGCCGAGGCGCTGCGCGGCATCGACGTCGCGTACTACCTGGTGCACGCCCTGGGCACGGGCCATGACTTCGAGGAGACCGACCGGAAGGCGGCCCGCGTCTTCGGCGAGCAGGCCCGCGCCGCCGGGGTGAGCAGGATCGTCTACCTCGGCGGCCTGACCCCGGCGGGTGTCCCCGAAGAGCGTCTCTCGCCCCACCTCAGGTCGCGCGCCGAGGTCGGCCGCATCCTGCTGGAGTCGGGCGTGCCGACCACGGTCCTGCGCGCGGCCGTGATCATCGGCTCCGGCTCGGCCTCCTTCGAAATGCTCCGCTACCTCACCGAACGCCTCCCGGTCATGGTCACGCCCCGCTGGGTGCGCACCCGGATCCAGCCGATCGGCGTACGGGACGTGCTGCGCACCCTGGTCGGCTGCGCGCGGATGCCCGCCGAGGTCAACCGCGCCTTCGACATCGGCGGTCCCGAGGTCCTGACCTACCTGGAGATGATGCAGCGGTACGCCGCCGTCGCCGGGCTGCCGCGCAGGCTGATCCTGCCCGTGCCGGTGCTGACCCCCGGGCTCTCCAGCCACTGGGTCGGCCTAGTCACCCCGGTGCCCGCGTCCATCGCGCGCCCGCTCACCGAATCGCTGCGTCACGAGGTCGTCTGCCACGAACACGACATCGTCCGGTACGTCCCCGATCCCCCGGGGCATCCGTTCGGCTTCGACAAGGCGGTGTCGCTGGCCCTGCAACGGGTGCGGGACGCCCAGGTCACCACCCGGTGGTCGTCGGCCTCCGTGCCCGGCGCGCCCAGTGACCCCCTCCCCACCGACCCCGACTGGGCGGGCGGCAGTCTCTACACCGATCAACGCGAACGGACGGTGGACGCGTCGCCCGGGGCGCTGTGGCGGGTGATCGAGGGCATCGGCGGTGAGAACGGCTGGTACTCCTTCCCGTCGGCCTGGGCGCTCCGCGGACGGCTGGACCGGCTGGTGGGCGGTGTCGGCCTGCGGCGCGGACGGCGCGACGCCGCCCGGCTGCGCGTGGGCGACTCGCTCGACTTCTGGCGCGTCGAGGAGATCGAGCCAGGCCGTCTGCTGCGGCTGCGCGCCGAAATGCGGCTGCCAGGCCTCGCCTGGCTGGAGATGTACGCCGAGGCCGGCCCCGAAGGCCGGTCCCACTACCGGCAACGGGCCCTGTTCCATCCGCACGGCCTGCTGGGACACGCCTACTGGTGGAGCATCTCGCCCTTCCACGCCGTCGTGTTCGGCGGCATGGCCCGCAACATCGCCAAGGCGGCGGCCGAGGCCGACCTACCGGCCGGGGCGCGGCAGCCCGCCGTGCCGTCCCACTCCCACTCCCACTCCCACTGAGTCCCGCATCCCTCGCCGATACCCGCATCCGCGAGGGGCCGCGGGCCCGAAGCAGTCATGTCCGCACTCGTCGCCGCCCTGTCACAGCGCCACGTCCCCTGTACCGGAGTCACACCATGAACATCTCGGTCGTCCTGTTCACCTCGGACCTGCGCCTGCACGACCATCCGGCGCTGCGCGCGGCGCAGGACGGCTCGGCCGCGCTGGTGCCCCTGTTCGTACGGGACGACGCCGTCGCCGAAGCGGGGTTCACGGCGCCCAACCGCATGGCGTTCCTCGCTGACTGTCTGGCGGACCTGGACGCCGGGCTCCGGGAGCACGGCGGCCGGCTCGTGGTGCGCTCCGGCGATGTCGTCGCGCAGGTGTGCAAGGTGGTTGCCGAGGCGGACGCCGACGAGGTGCACATGGCCGCGGGGGTGAGTGCCTACGCCCGCCGCCGTGAGGAGCGGCTGCGCGCCGCTCTGGAGGGCGAGGGGTGCCGGCTGCACGTCCATGACGCCGTGATCACCGCTCTCGCGCCCGGCGCGGTCACGCCGTCCAGCTCGGACCACTTCGCCGTGTTCACACCGTACTTCCGGCGCTGGTCTCAGGAGCCGCTGCGCAACACGGTCGCCGCGCCCCGGACGATCCGGGTGCCGGACGGCGTCGGCTCGGAGGAGATCCCCTCGCGCACGGGCCTGTCCGGGCTGTCGCAGGGGCTGGCGCGGGGCGGCGAGCGGGAGGGCAGGAAGCGGCTCACGGCCTGGTTGCGGGCGGGGATCGCCTCGTACGAGGACGGCCATGACGACCTGCCGGGCGACGCCACTTCCCGGCTCTCCCCCCATCTGCACTTCGGCTCCCTCTCCCCGGTCGAACTCGTGCACCGGGCGCGCGCGGCGGGCGGCCCGGGCGCCGAGGCGTTCGTACGCCAACTGGCCTGGCGGGACTTCCACCACCAGGTGCTCGCCGCCCGGCCGGACGCGGCCGTCGCCGACTACCGCACCAAGCACGACCGTTGGCGCTCGGGGAGGACGGCGCGCGAGGACATCCAGGCGTGGAAGGAAGGACGCACCGGCTATCCGGTCGTCGACGCGGCGATGCGCCAACTGCGCCATGAGGGCTGGATGCACAACCGGGCACGGCTGCTGGCCGCCAGCTTCCTCACCAAGACGCTGTACGTGGACTGGCGGATCGGGGCCCGGCACTTCCTGGACCTGCTGGTGGACGGCGATGTCGCGAACAACCAGCTCAACTGGCAGTGGATGGCCGGAACGGGCACGGACTCGCGGCCGGGCCGCGTCCTCAATCCGGTGACGCAGGCCAAGCGGTACGACCCGGACGGGGAGTACGTCCGACGCTGGGTGCCGGAGCTGGCGGGGCTCGCGGGCGGCGCCGTGCACGAACCCTGGAAGCTCCAGGGCCTGGAACGCGCCGCGTACGACTACCCGGACCCCGTCGTCGAACTCTCCGACGGGCTGGCCCGGTTCAGGGCCGCTCGGGACCGTGGCTGAGCGGCATCACGGCCGATGAGACGGTGTCTCAGCGGTTCGCGACTGTGCGGGTGGCGGCACGGATTTTACTTTCCCTAGAGGTTTCTCCGACCCGCGCAGCCGTACAGATGGGCGTCCGAAACACCCGTACCGGATCCACGCACCGGATCCACCGAGCGGCCACCGGAGCGTCACACCCCGGGCCGCCGCGCCGCCAGGAGGCCCAATGCGCATTGCACGAACCGCAGGAACCGTCTTCGTGGCAGGTGCGTTGGTCATGACCCTCGCCGCGCTCGCCTACCCCAGCATGCTCGGACTGCAGACCACGGCGACTGCCCAGAACCGCATCATCGCCAACACCCCGACGGGCCCGGTGACCGAGGCCGACCGCGACTTCGTCGTCAAGGTGCGGGCGGCCGGGCTGTGGGAGTACCCCGTGGGGATGCTGGGTCTTCAGAAGGGCACCACCCCGGCGGTCAGGACCGCCGGTGACCACCTGGTCAGGGGCCATGCCGCGCTGGACGAGACCGACCGAAAGGTCGCCGCCGCACTCGGCATCACCATCCCCAACAAGCCGTCTCCTCAGCAGCAGGGCTTCGTGTCGACCCTGAGCGGCGACACCGGCAAGCAGTTCGACACCGACTTCGCCAACATCCTGCGGGTGACCCACGGTTCGATCTTCAACACCGTCGCCAAGATCCGGTCCACCACCGAGAACTCGCTGGTCCGCCAGCTGGCCGACCAGGCCAACGACACCGTGCTGGACCACATCACCGTGATGGAGAAGACCGGACTGGTCAACTTCGATCAGGTGCTGTTCCAGCAGACCACCCCGCCGAAGCTGCCCGCCTCCGATCTCACGCCGCCCGCGCCCGCGCCGGGTGAACCGACCGCCGTGCTCACCCCGCCCGCCGGCGGCTCGTCCTCGCCCACCGGGACGGTCCGCTGAGCCGTTCCCGGCCCACCGGCGCGCGGGGGATCAGCTCCGGGTGGCCGGAACGGGCGAGTCGTACAGACCCGAGAGGGTCCTGAGGGCGTCCCGAAGCCCGGGCGGGCGGAGCATCCCCCGCACCGGGCGGCCCGCCCAGCCCGGCCCGCCGAGCAGCACGGCCGGGTGACTGCGGGCCCCCTTGACCCCCCACTGGGTGCCCGCGACATGCCGGGCCAAAGGCAGGTCGGCCGTCGAACGCGTCTGGGCCCACAGCAGGACGGCCTTCGGGCCCAGCCGTCGCACGGCGGCGGTCAGCGCCTCCGTGGGGACCGCCGCGCCGAACATCCGTGTGGGCAGGCCGAGTTCGACGAGTCCCGCGTGCAGCGCCTCCAGGGCCAGGCTGTGCTGTTCGCCCGGGACGCACGCCAGCACCACCGGCCCCGTAGCGGCAGCCGGGGTTCCCACGGGCCGGACCGGCTCGGTGGCGCGGTGCAGGGCACGTGAGATGTGCCAGGACAGCAGGTGTTCCACCTCCACATAACGGTCGCCGGAGGACTCCCACTTGCGTCCGACCGCGTGCAGGGTCGGCACCATCACCTCGTCCCAGGCGAGAACCACGCCGTAGCGCGCCACGAGCGAGGCCAGCCGGCCGCCCACGGTCGGCGCGTCGAGGCGGACCGCCGCGCGCGCGAGGCCCCTGCACTCCTGGCGGACGTCACCGAGCGGCAGCGCACCGGCCGCCTGCGAACGGTGCCCACCGGGCTGGTCACCTCCCCCGGGCTGCTCCGGGCCGGGCTGAATCCGCCCGACGCCCTCCTGGGCGGTCCTGGCCGCCTCGGCGGGCGGTACCCCGGCCGAGGTCAGACGGCACATCTCCTCGAGCATCGCCACGTCCCGCGGCGTCCAGCGGCGGTGCCGCCCGTCGGAGCGGACCGCGGGCCCCACGCCGTACCTCCGGTCCCAGGAACGCAGGGTCGTGGGCGACACCCCGAGGCGGCGGGCCAGCGACCCCGTCGTGACGCCCGCATCGACGGGCCGCGCGGCCGCCTCCCGCGGCTGCGCCGGTTGGTTCTCGCCCATGCGGCGACTATACGACGCACAAACGATGCGAGTTGTCCGTCATGTGCCTCGGTTCACACGATGGGGATCACCGGGCGCGTCGCGGGAAGCGCACGGTGACCGGGAGCCCGCCCCAACCGAGAGGCCGTGGCCATGACCGTGGATTCCATCACCGAGCAGTGCGTCGGCGGGCGGTGGGAGGGGCTCCGCGACGCGGATGTGGCCCAGGGCCTCGTGGACGGCGACGAGGAGTGTCTGACCGCCGCCTACTACCGCTGGGGAACGCTGGTGCACACACTGGCCGGACGTTCGCTGGGCGACACCCGGGAGGCCGAGGACGTCACCCAGCAGGTGTTCCTGGCCGCCTGGCAGGGGCGACAGGGTTACCGTCCCGAGCGCGGCCCGTTCGCCGGCTGGCTCGTCGGCATCACCCGCCGCAAGATCGCCGACGCGCTCTCCGCGCGGACCCGCCGTACCGATCTGGTCGCCGCCGCGGGAGCCCTCCTCCGCCCGGTCGACGACACCCATGCCCGCCCGGAGACGGTGCTCGACCGCGTCCTCCTGCGCGGCGAGCTCGCCAGGCTCCCCGCGCCCCAGCGCCGGGTGCTGCACCTCGCGTTCTACGAGGACCTGACCCAGCCCCAGATCGCCCAGCGCACCGGCTGGCCGCTGGGCACCGTCAAGAGCCACGCCCGGCGCGGACTGCACCAGCTGCGCCGCTGTCTGCGAGTACCTCACCCGCGAGATCGCGGCCCTGCGCATGGGCCTCGGCGAGGTCGCCACCCGCGACTGGATCCGCTCCGAATTCCAGG